>JAKEHP010000520.1 GCA_022614955.1 Candidatus Methylomirabilota bacterium | reverse complement strand
GCTTACCCTGAGAGAATTATTGAACAGTTAGACCCTGAGAGAATTATTGATCTATCACACACCAGGGGAATGCGGTTGACATCCCCCCGGCAGTGCAATATTTTGGGTGGTCGCCTGTAACGGGAGCGGCCCATGTTTGACCGGCTCACCGACCGCCTGGCGGCCGTCTTCCGGCGCCTCCGGGGGCACGGGACCCTCACCGAGGAAAACATCGCCGAGGCCCTCCGGGAGGTGCGGCTCGCCCTCCTGGAAGCTGACGTCCACTTCAAGGTCGTCAAGGACTTCCTCGAGCGGGTCCGGAGCCGGGCCGTGGGGCAGGCTGTCCTCAGGAGCCTAACCCCGGGCCAGCAGGTGGTGAAAGTCGTCCACGAGGAGCTGACGGCCCTCATGGGGGGCTCTTGCGCCCACCTGAGCCTCAAGGGGAGCCCGCCGGTGGGTGTCCTCCTCGTGGGGCTCCAGGGCTCCGGAAAGACGACCACGGCAGCCAAGCTGGCCCGGTTTCTCGTCCGGGAAGGGCGCCGCCCCCTCCTGGTGGCGGCTGACCTGAAGCGCCCCGCCGCGTGCGAGCAGCTTGAGACGGTGGGCGCCGCAGTCGGGGCACCGGTCCACGCCGACCCCCGGGCCGACTCCGCCCTGGTCGCTGTTTGGGCCGCCGCCGCTCGCGCCGCCGCCGAGGGGCAGGACGTCCTCCTGGTGGACACGGCGGGCCGCCTGCACATTGACGAGCCCCTGATGGCGGAGCTGGCAGCCTTGAAGGCGGCTCTCCAGCCTGCCGAGGTTCTGCTGGTGGCCGACGCCATGACGGGACAGGACGCGGTCAACTCGGCCGCGTCCTTCCACCGGGCGGTGGGCCTCACGGGGGTCATCCTCACGAAGCTAGACGGGGACGCCCGGGGCGGGGCCGCCCTTTCCATACGGGCCGTCACCGGCGCCCCCATCAAGTTCGTCGGGGTGGGGGAAAAGCCGGAGGCCCTGGAGCCGTTCCACCCGGAGCGGGTCGCCTCTCGGATTCTCGGGATGGGGGATGTCCTCTCCCTGGTGGAGCGGGCTGAGGCAGCGGTGGCAAAGGAGGAGGCAGCCGCGCTCGCCGCCAAGGTCGGCCGGGAGCGCTTCACGCTGGAGGACTTCCGGACGCAGCTCAAGCAGGTCCAGGCCATGGGTCCGCTCTCGGAGGTCCTGGCGATGGTCCCGGGCCTCGGGTCGGCACTCCGGCAGGCGGGCGGGGATCGGGAGGAGCTGGCCCTCCGCCGGACGGAGGCGATCCTAAACTCAATGACCCGGCGGGAGCGGGAGGACCCGGCCCTCCTGAACGGGAGCCGGCGGCGCCGGATCGCGGCCGGCTCCGGGACGAGCGTGGCGGAGGTGAACCGGCTGTTACGCCAGTTCGCCCAGACCCAGAAGGTGATGCGGCAGTTCATCAAGCAGGGGGGGCGTCTCAAGGGGCGGTCCCTCCCCCTGGCCTAACCCTTCCCCGGGCACTCGGCCGGGGGCGGCGCGGTGCGCCGGAGGAAACGGATGGCCGTACGGATGCGGTTGATGCGCATGGGCGCCAAGAAGCGCCCCTTCTATCGGGTGGTGGTCGCCGACTCCCGCATGCCGCGGGATGGCCGCTTCCTCGAAGCCCTGGGGACCTGGGATCCCCAAGGGAAGACCGGGAAGGGCGCGGCGCTCACGCTGGATGCGGAGAAGGCGCTGGCCTGGCTCAAGAAGGGGGCGCGGCCGACGGACACGGTCCGGGAGCTCCTCTCCGCCACTGGAGTTTTGAAAAAGTTCGCCGAGCTCAAGACCGGGAAGGCAACCGCTTGAGGGCGATGGCGACGGGTCGGGGCGTCCTGGGGGCAGGCGGGCTCGGCGGTGTCCCGGGACGGATCGGTAAGCCATGGCCCGGCTCAGGAGGCGCCCGTGTTGAAGGAGCTGGCCGAGTACCTCGCGAGGGCGCTGGTGGACAACCCTGATGAGGTGAGCGTCGAAGCTGTGGAGGACGAGAAAACGACCACGCTCAGGCTGAAGGTGGCGCCGGCGGATCTCGGGCGGGTCATCGGGAAGCAGGGTCGGACAGCGCGGGCGATGCGGACCTTGCTTCACGCCACCGCGGCCAAGTCGCGTCGGCGGGCCGTCCTGGAGATCCTGGAATAGGCGGGGGGGAGGCAGCGCTCCATCTCCGGGTGGGGCGGATCGTCCGGGTGCAGGGGCTTGAGGGGGAGGTCACCATCCGGCTGGAGACGGACGTGGGGGCCTGCGTCGAGGCGGGCCGCACCCTGCACGTGGGACGGGAGGGCTCGCCGCCGCGGCCCCTCCGGGTGCAGACCTCCCGGCTGCAGGGCTCCCGGGCGACGGTGAAGTTCGGGGGGGTACAGACGCGGGAGGAGGCGGAGGCGCTGGTGGGGGCGGCGGTGACGCTGCCCCGGAGCGAGGCCCCGCCCCTCCCGGACGGGAGCTTCTACCAGGCCGACCTGGTGGGCCTCCGGGTGGAGACGGAGGCAGGGGAGCCGCTGGGAGACGTGGTGGATATCGTGGTGACGGGAGGAGCGGATGTTCTCGTCGTCCGGCGCGGCGCCGGGGAGTGGTTGCTGCCCGCGGCCCGCGCCTTTGTGGTGGCGGTGGACCTCCCGGGCAGCCGCCTGGTGGTCCGCGTCCCGGAGGGGCTCGCCGACGCCGAAGCGGTATGACGTCATCACCCTTTTCCCGGGGATCTTCCGGGGTCCCCTGGAGGAGAGCATCCTGCGCCGAGCCCAGGAGAAGGGGCTCGTCCAGATCCGGGTCCATGACCTGAGGACCTGGACGCACGATAAGCACCGGGTGGTGGACGAGCCCCCCTACGGTGGCGGCGCCGGGATGGTCCTGAAGCCAGAGCCGGTCTTCGAGGCAGTGGAGGCGCTGCGGGAGGGGCCGGGAAGCCGGGTGCTCCTCCTCACCCCGCAGGGGGTGTCTTTCACCCATAATCTGGCGACGGCCCTGGCCGGCGAGGGCCACCTCATCCTCCTGTGCGGCCGGTACGAGGGGTTCGACGACCGGATCCGCACCCTGGTGGACCTGGAGGTGTCCATCGGGGACTATATCCTCATGGGGGGAGAGCTGCCAGCCCTGGTGGTGTTGGACGCCGTCGTCCGGTTGGTTCCGGGGGTTCTGGGGGACGCGTCGTCGGCGGTGCAGGAGTCCTTTGCGGGCGGGCTGCTGGACTTCCCCCAGTTCACCCGGCCGCCCGAGTACCGAGGGCTGGACGTGCCCGATGTCCTCCTCTCGGGCAACCACGAGGCGATCCGGCGCTGGCGGCGCAAAGAGGCGCTGCGGCGGACCCTCACCCGCCGCCCGGACCTGCTGACGGCGGCGGCCCTCAGCGAGGAGGACCGGATCCTGCTGAAGGAGGTCACGCGGGAGGTGCAGGCTGAGACCGAGGGCCCGGCCCGGCTCGGGCTCCCGCGCGAATCGCCCCGCTAGACCAAGGAGGGTTCTGCCCATGGATGTGGACAAGCTGCTGGCGGAGGTGGAGCGTCCGGCACTCCGCCAGGACCTGCCGGAGTTCAGGCCCGGGGACACGGTCCGGGTCCACGTGAGGGTCCGCGAGGGGGACAAGGAGCGACTCCAGGCGTTCGAGGGGATCGTGCTTCGGCGACGCGAGGGGGGCCTCCGGGCCACCTTCACCGTCCGGAAGGTGGCCTACGGGGTCGGCGTGGAGCGGACCTTCCCGCTCCACTCGCCCATGCTAGAGAAGATCGAGGTGATCCGGCAGGGCCACGTCCGGCGCGCGAAGCTGTACTACCTGCGGGACCTGAAGGGGAAGGCGGCGCGGATCCGGGAGCGCAAGCGATAGGGCCGCGGAGCGGCGGGACGGCGCGTGGGCGGAATCCGGGCGAGCTTCAAGGGTTTCTTCATTACTGGCCTCCTGGTCTCCATTCCGGTTGTTCTCACGGTCTTCGCCCTCTGGTGGTTCTTCAACGCCGTGGACGGGCTGTTGGGCCCGCTCTTCACCGACCTGCTGGGATACCGGATCCCCGGGCTCGGCTTCCTTTCCACCTTCGTGATCATCTTTCTCGTGGGGGTGGTGGCCAGAAACGTGGTGGGCCGCCGCCTCCTCTCCTGGGCCGAACTCCTCTTCCTCCGCATCCCCATCGCCAAGACCGTTTACGCCGCCCTGAAGTCCCTGATGGACGCCCTGAACCCCGAGAAGGGGGGCTCCTTCAAGCGCTTCGTCATCGTGGAGTACCCCCGGCCGGGCACCTACGCCTTCGGCTTCCTCACCGACCAGAGCACCCTGGAGACCGGGCCGGGCGAGGAGGCGCACCTGGTGGCGGTGTACGTCCCCACGAACCACCTCTACCTGGGGGAGACGGTCCTCCTGCCCCGCCGGGATGTGATCTTCCCCGATCTGACGGTGGAGGAGGGGGTCCGGATTGTCCTCTCGGGAGGGAGCGTTCTTCCCCCCCGCATCCGGCTCAAGGACTATGTCCGGACGCCCGCGGCCCGCTGAGGCGCTCCTGACCTGGGCGCGGCTGCGGGCGACCCTGCGGCGTGTCGGGGTGCGCACCATCGCCGGCGTGGACGAGGCCGGCCGCGGCGCGCTTGCCGGCCCCGTGGTCGCCGCCGCCGTCCTGATCCCGGTGGACCAGGTCCTGGCGGCCGCCGCTGACTCCAAGGTCCTGAGCCGGGCGGCACGCCTCAGTGCCCTCCCGGCTATCGAGGCGGCGGCAGCCGGGATCGGGGTGGGCGTGGCCGAGGTGGAGGAGATCGACGCCCTCAACATCCTCCGGGCCACCTTCCGGGCGATGGCCGCGGCGGTGGCCGCCCTCCCCCGCCTCCCGGACCTGGTCCTGGTGGACGGCGCCCTCGTTCCCCCCCTCCCCCTCCCCTGCCGGGCTATCCCCCACGGGGATTCCCTCATCCCGGTCATCGGCGCCGCCTCCATCGTGGCCAAGGTGCGCCGGGACGGGATCATGGCCGCGCTGGATCTGGCCCATCCCCCCTACGGTTTCGCCCTCCATAAGGGCTACGGGACGGCGGTCCACCGGGCGGCGCTGGCCGCCTTCGGCGTCTGTCCCGTTCACCGCCGGACCTTCGCCGGGGTGCGGGAGCACCTGCCGGGCGGCCAGCCACCACTTCCCCTGGGCAGGTAGGGGATGTCACGACGGCTGGCGACGGGGGCGGCCGGGGAAGCCACCGCTCGCGCCTTCCTGGAGGGGCGGGGGCTCACAGTGCTGGCCACGCGGTTCCGGGCGCTCCGGGGGGAGATTGACCTAGTGGCACGGGAGGGGTCCACCGTGGTCTTCGTGGAGGTGAAGACCCGCCGGACGGCCACCTTCGGCCCGCCGGAGGCGGCGGTGCGGGCGGCCAAGCAGCGGCAGATCGCCCGGGTGGCCGAGGCGTTCCTCAGCGCCTCCGGCCTCCGGGGGGCGCCGTGCCGGTTCGATGTGGTGGCGGTGGACCTCACGGCGCACCCGGCGCGCGTCACCTGGATCCGGGACGCCTTCCCCGCTGAGGGCCTGCCCCTCATGTGAGGACGATCCGGAGGAGTCGGCGGCAACGCCCCCGAGCGGCGGGCTGCGGGAGACCAACGAGACGGGGAGCAGCCTCTTCCCTGTTGCTCGGACCTTCTCGGCCGCGCGGGGGCGGGCCCGGCCGAGCGGGGTGCCGCCCACCGCCCAGGAGAGCTGGATGGAGGCGGAAAAGGTCATCGCCTACACCTGCCACGGCTGTGGCAGCCGGGGCCTGAACCCCAGCAAGACGAAGAAGGGGAACTACCTCTGCCCGGAGTGCGGGAACCTGGTCGAGGTGAGCGAGAAGCGCGTCGTCCCGAAGAAGAAGGACAAGTAAAGACCGGTAGGGCGCCTCCGCCACGTGGTGGCGGGGGCGGGGAGAAGCGGGAGGGAAGGGATGGGGGAGATTCCGCTCGAGGAGCGCCGGCGGACGCCGCGCATCTTTCTCCAGGAGCCGTTGGGGGGGACCATCGCCACGAGCGTGGAGACCACCCTGGTGGACCTCAGCACCACTGGGGCCCTCCTGGAGCACGCCCACGCGGTCCGGATCGGCCAGACCTACATCCTGGTGGTCCCGCTCTCGCCGCAGGAGGTCCGTCTCCGCTGCCGGGTGATCCGCACCGGCATCCATCACACCCGGGGCCGCGGGGCGGGGGAGCAGGTCCTCCTCTACCGGACCGGAGTGGAGTTTCTGGAGGCCCCGGCCGAGAGCCTGCAGGTTCTGCAGGAGTGGATCTAGACCCGGCCGACCTGAGGGGGAAGGGGCGGGAAAGGCCGTGGACCTGGGCCTGAAGGGAAAGGTGGCGCTGGTGGCGGCCTCCAGCACCGGGATCGGCCGGGCCTGCGCCCAGGGGCTGGCCGCGGAGGGGGCGGCGGCGCGCCGGGGGCTCCTGTGACGGACGCGCATCCCGCCTTCTCTCTCGAGGGGCAGGTGGCCCTGGTGACGGGCGGGAGCCAGGGGATCGGCCTGGGGATCGCCGAGGCGCTGGGGGGCGCTGGTGCGCGCCTCCTCCTGGTCAGCCGGCGGAAGGCGAAGGGGGAGGAGGCGGCGTCTGCCCTCGCGGCCCGGGGGATCACCGCGCTCCCGCTCGCCGGGGACGTGTCCCGGCAGGCGGAGGCGGACGCGGCCGTCGCGCGCGCCCTCCGGGAGTGGGGGCGCCTGGATATTCTCGTCAACAACGCGGCCGTCCTCACCCGCAAGCTCGCCCAGGAGATGACCGAGGCCGAGTTGGACCGGGAGCTGGCCATCAACGTCAAGGGGGTCTTCTTCTGCGCCGTGGCCGCCAGCCGGCCGATGATGGCCCGCCGCCGCGGGAAGGTCGTCAACCTGGCCTCCGTGGGGGCCCTCATCGGGCTGCCGGAGCGGGCCTTCTACTCCGCCACCAAGGCAGCCGTGGCGCAGCTCACCCGCTCGTTGGCCCTGGAGTGGGCACCCCACGGGATCAACGTGAATGCCATCGCCCCGGGCTTCGTGCGCACCGACATCAACCGGGCCTACCTGGAGGCGGACCCCGCGCGCCTGCAGCGCATCCTGGCCCAGATCCCCTGGGGCCGACCCGGCACGCCCCAGGACATCGGCCCCCTCGCCCTCTACCTCGCCTCCCCCGCCTCCGACTACGTGACCGGCCAGACCTTCGTCATTGATGGCGGCTGGACCATCGCGTAGCGGCGTGCGCCAAAATTCGCGGGGATTTTGCCGTTGACGGTTGCGGAGAATTCTTTTACCGTGGGCACGCTTCCCGCCACGGCTTTTTCCCCGCTGCTTGCACTTCTGCGCGCACGGAACACGAAGTGACACACCGCCAGCGTGGCCGGCGCCTCTGTACGGCGGGCGGAGGCGAGAGGGCCACGCGGGAGGGGAGGAGAGGGGGATGGCGAAGCGTCTGGTGGAGCTGGTCCGGTCGGTGGATACGGTCCTGGATGACCGCAAGCGGCTGGCCCAGCGGGAGAAGCGGCTGGTGCGGGCGCTGAACCGCGCGCTGGGGAAGCTGGGCTACGCGGTTGTCGCAGCCAAGGGGGGCGGTGTGAGGCGGCGGCGGCGGCGCGGGCGCCGGCCCGGGCGCAAGCCGAAGGCAGCCTAGGGGGCGGGCCGCGGGGGGGGCGCGGCGGTGCTGGCCAAAGTTCTCACGGGTGCGGTGCTGGGGATTGACGCCTACGTGGTGGAGGTGGAGGTAGACCTCGCGCCCGGGCTTCCCTCGTTCGCCACCGTGGGCCTGCCGGACGTGGCGGTCCGGGAGGCGAAGGACCGGGTCAAGGCCGCCCTCACCAACACCGGGTTCGAGTTCCCCACGCGGCGGATCACGGTGAACCTGGCCCCCGCCGACGTCCGGAAGGAGGGGGCCGCGTTCGACCTCCCCATCGCCATCGGCATCCTGGCAGCTTCCGGTGCGTTGCCCTCGGAGCGCCTCGGCCGCTTTCTCCTCGTGGGGGAGCTGGCCCTGGACGGCGCCGTCCGCCCCATCCGGGGTGGGCTTCCCATGGCGGTGGCGGCAGCCGAGGCCGGGCTCCAGGGCTTGCTCCTCCCCCAGGCGAACGCGGCCGAGGCCGCAGTGGTCCGGGACGTGGAGATCTTCGGTGTCCAGAGCCTGCCCCAGGTGGTGGAGTTCCTCCGGGGTGCCCTCCCTTTCCCCCGCTCCGCGGTGGACTCGTCCTCAGCCCTCGCGGGTTCGGATCCCGCGGGTGAGGACTTCGCCGAGGTGCGGGGGCAGGCCCACGCGAAGCGGGCGCTGGAGGTCGCCGCAGCGGGCGGGCACAACCTCCTCCTCATCGGCCCGCCGGGCGCCGGGAAGACCATGCTGGCGAAGCGCCTCCCGGGCATCCTCCCGCCTCTGAGCCTGGAGGAGGCGATCTCCACCACCAAGATCCACAGCGTCTGCGGTCTCCTGCGGGAAGGGGCGGCGCTCCTCCTGGCCCGGCCCTTCCGCGCTCCGCACCACAGCATCTCCGACGCCGGCCTCATTGGCGGCGGCTCGGTCCCGAGGCCGGGGGAAGTGAGCCTGGCCCACAACGGGGTCCTGTTCCTGGATGAGCTCCCCGAGTTCAAGCGCAACGCCCTGGAGGCGCTCCGCCAGCCGCTGGAGGAGGGCCTCGTCACCATCGCCCGTGCCGCCTCCGCGCTGACCTTCCCCGCCCGCTTCACGCTGGTGGCAGCGATGAATCCCTGTCCCTGCGGCCACTTCACAGACCCCCAGAAGGCGTGTCGCTGCTCCCCCGGAGAGATCCAGCGCTACCGCGCCAGGGTCTCGGGCCCGCTGCTGGACCGCATTGACCTGCACGTGGAGGTCCCGCCGGTTCGCGCGCCGGAGCTGCTGGCCGGGTCGGACGCCGAGCCGTCGGCGGCCATCCGGGCGCGGGTGGCCGCCGCGCGGCAGCGCCAGACGCAGCGGTTTTCCCGAGGAAAAATCACCTGCAACGCCCACATGAGCGGCCGGCGGATCCGGCGCCACTGCCCGCTGGATGGCGACGGGGCACGCCTGCTGGAGCAGGCGGTAACCCGGCTGGGGCTCTCGGCCCGGGCCTACGACCGGGTTCTGAAGGTTGCCCGAACCATTGCCGACCTGGAAGGAGCGGAGGCCATTGCGCCGGTCCACCTGGCAGAGGCGATCCAGTATCGGGCCCTGGACCGGGCCCTTCCCGTCTAGAGGGTGGAGCGGTTCCGGGGAACTGTCGGGCCCCTCGCGGAGGGGTGAAGTGCCCGGGGCCCTCGACGCCCGCGGAACCCGAGCACTATTCTAATAACAAGAAAGGGGACGCGCGATGAGCCGATGGAGGATGCGGCAGGTGTGGGCAAGTGTCAGCCTCGTGGCCGGGGCGGCCCTCCTGGGCGGCTGTCCCTATCTGATTCTGGGGGGCGCGGCGGCCGTTGGGGGCGGGGTCGTCTACACCAAGCTGAACCAGGCGGAGAAGACCTTCGAGGCGGAGTTCGCCCGGGTGGAGGGGGCGACCCGCCGGGCCCTGGAGGTCCTGGAGATGACCCCCATCTCGCGCGAGGAGCGGACGAAGGTCGGCCTGAACGAGGAGAGCCTGGAGCTGACCACCTACGCCCGGGGCATGAAGATCGTGATCCACGTGGAGCGGGTTCTCCCGTCGGGCGTGAAGGTCCGGGTGGACGCCCAGCGCGGGACGATCGAGCGGGACAGGACCACCGCTACCGAAATTATCCTAAAGATTGACGAGCAGCTCCGAGCCGCCTGAGGGGCCCTCGAGCCCGCCCGGTTTCTCTTCGAGATGCACCTGGATAGTCCGTGAGCGGACCCATCGGCATCACGCTCCTGGGCCTCCTCCTGATCCTGGGAGGCATTGGGCTCGGGACCAGCCACCTCGCCCCCGCCCTGACGTTCCCGGTCACGCTGGCCGGCATGCTGGTGGCCCTGTGGGGCGCTGTCCGGATGCTCTGGACCCTGCTGCGGCAGAAGTGACGCCGGATCCACCCGATCCCCGCGAAACCCATGGGCAATTCCGCTGCCCTGTGCTAGGCTCCAGCGCAGTGCGCGGGAGGGGTGGCGGGATGCGGGTGTGGGGAGAGGCGGCGAGATTGCTCACGCCGGTACGCCCCACCGCCACCGTCACGCCCTTCGACCCCGCCGCTCCTGTCGTCACTCCCCTCCTGATGCCGGCCGCCGTGTTGCTGAGCCCCATCGGCAGCCTCCCTCTGAACCTCACCGCCAGCGTGCTGTTCGCCCCGTTTCCGGGGACCCCCTCCTCGCCCCTCGGCGGGGAGGTAGGCGCCGGAGCCGCCCGGAGGGCGGGGGGGAAAGGCCGGTGACCCTCGAGCAGGTCTTCCGGGAGGCCCTCGTCCTCCGGCCGGTGCCGGCGGACGAGCCACGCCTCGAGGGGACCCTCACCTTCCGGCCGGAATTGCAGAGCGGGTTCCCGGGGACCGGCCACGGCGGGGCCGTCACGGCTGCCGTGGCCGAGGCGGGAGCCCGGCTCCTCGCCGTAACCGGGATCGCGTCGCCGGAGGGCAGCCCCCTCAGCACGACTGCCGACCTCCGGAAGCCCCTCCCCCTCGGCGTCCCGGTCCCCGTGGCCGTGGCCCTCGATGCCGGAGCACCGGCCTGGCGTGTGGCCGTCCGTCTCGGGCCCCCCGAAGCGCCGCTCATTCAGGGGCAGCTCCGCCCGGGGGAACCCATCCAGCTCCCGGCCGGCGAGGATTTCTCCGGTTGGAAGGCCCGGAGCCGGGAAGCCCACCCGGTCCCGGGGCTCGAGTGGTGCCTGGCATGCGGGAGCAAGAACCCCCTCGGCCTCCAGCTCCGCTTCGACCATGATGGCAGCTTCGTCTGGAAGCTGTACGAGCCCCGCGCGCCGTACCGGGGGGCGGACGGCTGCCTCTTCCGGGGCTTCCCCCACATCGCCCTGGACGAGATCGGCTGGTGGCTCGGGGCGTTGCGCGCGCAGGAGGTGGGGGTGAGCACCCGCCTGGAGGTCACGGTCCAGGGGCGGGCGGCGAACGGCGCGCGGGTCTTTCTCTGGGGAAAGCGGGAGGCGGCCGCGCCCGCCGACCGGAAAGGGCGGACCTGGGTCGCCCCGGCCTATCTCCTGACGGAGGCGGGGGAGCCGCTCGCCACCGGGCTCGTGACTTTCGCGGCGAGCCGGACCTATGCCCCCGCGCTCATCCCGCCGCTGACGGCCGGGAGTCCCGCGGGGGCCATCCGGCGCATCTTCCCCCAGTACGCCCCGTCATGAGTGCCCCCGCCGTCGTCTTCTACATCACCGGCCACGGGCTCGGCCACGCCACCCGGATGATCGCAGTCATGCAGGCCCTCCGGGAGGCCGGGCCGGCGCTGCGGCTGTTTGCCCGGACCTCGGCGCCGCGCGCCCTCTTCGCGGCGCACCTGGGGGAGGAAGTGACGGTGGTGCCGGGGGCCGTGGACGTGGGGACGGTCCAGCACGACTCGCTCCGCCTGGACAAGAGGGCCTCGCTTCTTGCCTACGCCGCCTTCCTGGCCGAGCGTCCCGACCGGGTGACGGGCGAGGCCCGGTGGCTTCAGGAGGTCGGGGCGGCCCTCGTGGTGGGGGACATCCCGCCGCTCGCCTTCGAGGCGGCCGCGGCTGCGGGGGTGCCGGGAATCGCGATCACAAACTTCTCCTGGGACTGGATCTACGCCTCCTACGTGGCGGAGGAGCAGACTCAGGCACCCCTCCTCCGCCAGATCCGGGAGGCGTACGCGCGGGCCGCGCTGCTCCTGCGCCTGCCGCTCCACGGCGACCTGAGCGCGTTCCCCGTCGTCCGGGACATCCCGCTGATCGCCCGGCGGGTACTCCGGGACCGGTCGGCCGTGCGGGATGCCCTCGGCCTCACCGAGGAGCCGCTGGTCCTCCTCTCCTTCGGCGGCTTCGACCTGTACGGGATTGACTTCGGCCGCCTCGGGGCTCTGACTGGCTACCGCTTCGCCGTCAGCCGTGAGGTCGTCGGAGCCCCGCCCAATGTCCTGGGCGTCCCGCAGGCGCTCATCCGCCACGACGAGCTGGTGGCCGCGGCGGACGCGGTGATCACGAAGCCCGGCTACGGCATCGTGTCCGAGTGCCTGGCCCACCGCATCCCCGTCGTCTACACCTCGCGGGGGGAGTTCGCCGAGTACGGGCCCTTGGTGGAGGGGCTGCACCGCTACACGGCAGCGACCTTCATCTCTAACGAGGACCTGCTGGCCGGGCGCTGGGAGCCCGCTCTCCGGAAGGTGGTGGGGGCGGTTCTCCCCGGGGAGCGCCTGGAGGCGACGGGGGCGGCGGTGGCGGCGCGGATCCTCCTTGAGGCGGCCGGGCTGGCTGCGGCGGTGGGGGAGGCGCGGCGACCCGGGCGGTCTCTGCGTAAAGGTGTGGGATGACCCGCGCTGCGGAGAGGGGAGGGCGGGCGGGCGCGGCGGTGGCGCTCGCGGCCCGCATGGGGCGCCTGGAGAGCGAGGGGGCCTTCGATGTCCTGGTGAAGGCCCAGGCCCTGGAGGCCGCGGGCCGGGACGTCATCCACCTCGAGATCGGGGAGCCCGACTTCCCCACTCCGGCCTTCATCCGCGAGGCGGCCACCCGTGCTCTGGAGGAGGGGTACACGCGCTACGGCCCGCCTGCTGGTCTGCCGGAGCTCCGGGAGGCGATCGCCGCGACCGTGGCGGCGCGCTGCGGCGTCCCGGTCCATCCGGAGGAGGTGGTGGTCACCCCCGGGGCGAAGCCCATCATGTTCTTCGCCGCCCTCGCCCTGGTCGAGCCCGGGCGGGAGGTCGTCTACCCGGACCCCGGTTTCCCGATATACCGGTCGGTGGCCGCCTTTGCCGGCGGCCGGCCGGTTCCGGTGCCGTTACGCGAGGCGCAGGGCTTCGCCTTCGACCTGGAGGCGTTGGATGCCGCCGTGAATGCGCGCACCGCGCTCCTCATCCTCAACTCGCCCCAGAACCCGACCGGGGGGGTCCTCGGCGGGGAGGAGTTGGAGGCCATCGCCGCGATCACGGGCCGCTACGGGATCCCGGTCCTGGCCGACGAGATCTACCACCGGTTTCTCTACGAAGGAGAGCACCGGAGCATCCTGAGCCTGCCGGGGCTGAAGGAGCGGGTGATCCTCCTGGACGGCTTCTCGAAGAGTTACGCGATGACCGGGTGGCGCCTCGGGTACGGGGTGATGCCCCGGCCCTGGGCCGAAGCGATGGCCAGGCTCATGGTCAACTCCAACTCCTGCACCGCGAGCTTCACCCAGCGGGCCGGGTGTGCCGCGCTCACGGGAGACCAGGCGCCGGTCAAGGCCATGGTGGCGGCCTTCCGGCGGCGACGGGATCTGGTCGTGGCCGGTTTGAACGCCGTGCCGGGGGTCCGATGCCTCCCGCCCCGGGGGGCTTTCTACGCTTTCCCGAATGTCTCCGCCCTCGGCCGGCCCGCCCAGGCCCTCGCGGATTTTCTCCTGAATGAGGCGGGCGTGGCCCTCCTCCCCGGCACCGCTTTCGGGGAAAACGGGGAGGGATACCTGCGCCTCTCCTATGCGGCGGGCGAGGACCGCTTGCGAGAGGCGCTCCATCGGATGCGCGATGCCCTGGCTGCCCTCTAGCCGTCTTCGGTTGATCTCCCCTCTGGCCCTCCTGGCCTTGGTGGGTCTCCTGGCGCTCCCCGTGGCCACGTCCGCCGCCCCGCCCCGCACCCTCACGCCGGCCGAGCCGGCTGCCGCTGGGATGTCGGCGGCGCGCCTCCAGGGGATCGAGGACCTCCTCCGGGAGGCGGTGCGTGAGCGGCGCCTTCCCGGAGCCGTCGTGCTGGTGGCGCGACAGGGGAAGGTGGTCTTCTGGCGCGCGGTGGGAGACCGGGCGCTCATTCCCGAGCGCCGCCCCATGAACCTCACCACGATCTTCGATGTGGCCTCCCTCACCAAGGTGGTGGTCACGGCCCCCCTGCTCCTGCAGCTCGTGGAGGAGGGCCGGGTCCGCCAGGAGGATCCCCTGGAGCGGCACCTGCCCGAGTTCCGGGGCCAGGCAGCCGGCCGGGCATCCCTCCGGCAGCTCCTTGTTCACACCTCGGGCCTCCCGTCCGGCCTGCCCCGGGGGGACACCTCGGAGGGGCTCGCCGCCGTCCTCCGGGCGATCCGGCGGGAACGGCTGCTGGCCCCGCCCGGCACGCGTTACCTCTATAGCGATTTGAACTACATTCTCCTGGGGGCGCTCCTGGAGCGGGTGACGGGGCGCTCCCTCCCGGCCCTGGCGCACGAGCGGATCTTCGCGCGCCTCGGGATGCGGGACAGCTCCTTCAACCCACCGGAGGACTGGCGCGACCGGATTGCCCCGACCCAGGTGATGAATGGCCTCGTGCGTCACGGGATCGTCCATGACCCGCTGGCCTTCCGGATGGGGGGAGCGGCCGGCCACGCCGGTCTCTTCTCGACGGCCGAGGACCTGGGCCGCTTCGCCCAGGCCATCTTGAACGGCGGGGGGTACGGGGACGGGCGGATCCTGGCGCCCCGGACGGTGGCCATCATGGTGAGCCCCCTCACCCTTCCCAAGTCCGGCGGCCGGCGGACGCTCGGCTGGGATGTGGATTCCCCCGCCGCCGTCCGGGGAATCCACGCCTCCCCGGGCTCCTTCGGCCACACCGGGTTCACGGGGACCGCGCTGTGGCTCGACCGGGCCACCGAGACGGTCGTGGTCTTCCTCAGCAACCGGATCCATCCAGACGGTACCGCGGACCTAGCGGGCCTCAGGGGGGCCGTGGTTTCGGCTGCGGGTCGCGCTCTGCTGGACGGCCCCGACCCGGAGCCGGGGAGCGCGACGGTCGCCGTCCAGACTGGGGTAGAGGTCCTGGAGCGCCTGGCCTGGGTACCGCTCGTGGGCCGGCGGGTCGGGCTGGTCACGAACCAGACGGGGCGGGACCGGGAGGGGCGCCGGACGGCGGACCTGCTGCGGGAGGGGGGCGTCCGGCTCCAGGCCCTCTTCAACCCGGAGCACGGCCTTGCAGGGACCGCGGAGGGGCCGGTGCCGCCAGCCACCGACGCCGCGTCCGGCCTGCCGGTGCACAGCCTCTATGGGGCCACCCTGCGCCCCACGCCGCCGATGCTCCGGGGGCTGGACCTCCTCCTCTTCGACCTTCAGGAGGTGGGGACCCGCTTCTATACGTACATCACCACACTGGGTTACGTCCTGGAGGTGGCGGCGATGGAAGGGCTCCCGGTCGTCGTCCTGGACCGCCCGAACCCGGTCACCGGGCACATCGTGGAGGGTCCGGTCCTGGATCCCGACCTGACCTCCTTCACCGCCTACCATCCCCTCCCCATCCGCCACGGGATGACCGTGGGGGAGCTGGCCCGCCTGTTCAACGGCGAGCGGGGGACGGGGGCGGAGCTGACCGTCATCCCGGTCCGGGGCTGGCGGCGGGAGCAGTGGTTCGACGACACCGGGCTCCCCTGGGTGAATCCCTCCCCCAACATCCGGAGCCTCACGGCGGCCACCCTCTACCCGGCGGTGGGTCTCCTGGAGTCGGCCAACGTGTCCGTGGGCCGCGGGACCGAGCTGCCCTTCGAAGTCCTTGGAGCCCCCTGGATCAACGGGGAGGCGGTGGCCGCCGCCCTCACGGCGCTGGATCTCCCCGGCGTTCGGTTTGTCCCGACCCAGTTCACGCCCCGGGCGTCAGTCTACAAGGGGGAGGCCTGCCAGGGGGTCCGGATCCTCCTCACGGACCGGGAGAGCTTCCGGGCCGTCCGCACCGGCCTTGAGATGGCCGCCACGCTACACCGGCTCTACCCCGGGACCTTTCTCGTGGAGAAGCTGCAGCTCCTTCTCGGGAACCGGACAGCGATGGAGTGGCTCCGGCGGGGGGACGGACGGGCGGCGGCGGCGGCGGACGGAGAGGCGCTGGAGGCGTTCCTACGGGTGCGGGAGCGATACCTGCTCTACTGAGGCCTGGACCGCTCAGTGGACGCGCAGCACGATTCCCTGGGGCAGGGGACTGCGGAGGAGGCGGGCCCGGGGCTGGGGGACGGTGACGGCGGCCGGGTCGCCGTCGCTCACGAAGCGGTCCTCCGGCCGGCGGGCGAAGTGGCCGAGCCAGTGGTCCAGCTCCGCGGACGTGGCCTGGACCCGGGGCAGGTGAAGCGGGTCGAAGGCGGCGGCGAAGGGGGAGGGGGCAGCCCCTCCCGCCACCATCAGGATCGCTTCGTGGCGGTATGTGGTCCCGTTGACCTCCCCCAGCGTCGCGACGGCCAGGTCGGCCGGGTAGGCGCCGAAGGGGAGGGCTAACGTCCGGACCCGGTAGCCCGGGACGGCTTCCTGGATGATCCGGACGGCGGAGGCGAGCTGGTGGCGGATCGTGGCCGCGTCGGCGCCGCCCAGGTTGGCGTGCCAGAGAGTGTGGTTGCCGATCTCGAATCCCAGCTCCACCAGGTGGCGGAGCTTCCGATGCTCGTGGGCCGGCTGGCCGAAGAGCCGGTGCGGCTGCGCGGCGGCCGGCAGAACGTAGAAGGTGGCCTTGGCCGCAAAGTCGGGGTGCGCCCGGTGAAAGTCCAGGAGGATGCCGACGGCTGAGTCGGGGTCGATCTGAACTTCTCCGTCCCGCTCCAGGTACCGGAACTGGCCGGGCGAGGAATCGTCGAAGGTGAGCACGACGGGACTGAGGCCCGCCGGCAGATCAACCCGGCCGTCCAGGAGATCCCCGAGGCTGACCGGCCGGTACCCCTCATCGTAGAGGCGGTGGAGGTCGGCTCGGAAGTTCTCCACGCTCCGGGTCCAGCGGTCCTCGGCCGAGCCGATCCGGTGGTACTCCAGGATCAGGATCCGCCCCACCTCGTTGGGGGGCCGGGTGGGAAGGACGGGGAGGAGCTGGGCGGCGGCCGTGGCGGCCGGTGGAAGGGAGAGGCGGGAGACGGCCAGGCCGGCCCCCAACAGGCCGAGGCCTGCCGCCGCGGCGAGGAGTACCACGCGCCGGGTCACTCCTGGAGCCACGTGAGCCTCCCGTCGTCTTCCGCGCGGTCGGCGGTCTCTGGGGCCGGGGCGACCTCCGCCTCCCCCGGCTTGGGCGCGAGGGCCTCCGCGCTGTACCTGGCACGCGGGTTCCAGAGCATCCAGCCGTCCGCCCCCACCGCCTCCGCGGAGGCGCGGGTCTGGGCGAGCACATCCTGCGGCGTGTACCGGCGGCGGTCGAAGGCGTAGTCGCGGAAGTCTTGCAGCCAGGGGCGGATCCGGACCGGAGAGCCCCGGAGGCGCTCCCGGCCCCGGACGAGACTGTGGTAGACGATCTCGTACGGGTGGGCGACCGAGTAGCGGTACCCGGGGATCCCCAGATGGTAGGAGGAGGGGTAGACCATCGGCGAGAGGACGTCCAGGTGGCGGGCCATGTCCTCGATGCGCTGGCCGATGCCGGTGTCATCGGTCCGCCAGAGGGTGTAGCCGAAGACATCGGCGGCCAGGAACACGCCGAGCGGCTTCAGGACCGCGGCGGCCTCCGCCAGAAACCCGTTGATGGCGCCCATCCGCTCCGGAAGGTCGGGGGGACGGGAGTAGAGCGCGTGCTGGATCCGGCCGTCGGTGGGGAAGCGGATGTAGTCGAACTGGATCTCGTCGAACCCCTTCTCGGCGGCCTCCTTCGCCACCGCGATGACGTAGGCCCAGACCTCGGACCGGAACGGGTCTACCCAGGCGAGCCCCTCGTTGTCAATCCAGGGCTCCCCGGTCCGCTCGTCCAGGACGGCCCACTCGGGGCGAGCCGCCGCCAGGACCGGGTCCTTGAAGGTCACGATGCGCGCGATGGTGTAGATCCCCTGGGCCCTGAGGGTGGGCAGCAGGACCTCGACATCCCGAAAGGTGGTGATCCGGGTGGCCCCGATGGCCTGGGCCAGCGGGACCTCGCTCTTATAGGAGATGAATCCCCGATCCCCCTTCACGTCAATGATGAGCGTGTTCAGCTCGGTCCGCTCCACCAGCTCCAGCGTGCGGGTCCGGATCTCCCGGTCCCCGATCCCGTAGAAGGTGAGATACACGCCCCGGGGGGTGAAGGGCTCGAGGCGGACGGTCACCTCCCGGTCCTCCCCCGCCGGGACCAGCACCTCGGCGGCCCGGTAGTGCAGCGCCTTCACCTGGACAGCACCCCCGTCGCGGGGGAAGGGGAGTTGGAACCGCCCTTCCTCGGAAATGGCCCGGACGTGCCCATCGGCAAGGATGCGGGCCCCGGTGACCGGCTGGCCGGTCTGGGCGTCCTCGATCACCCCGCGCAGGCGCGGGCTCTCCTGGGCCTCGAGCGGGTTCGGGCGAGGAGCCCGGAACCAGGGCTGCGGCTCGGGAAGGGCCACCCGGGCGAGGACCGGCGTCCCGTTGCGCGGCGACACCGGCCAGGCGGAGGCGGAGAAGCGCCCGCGTCGGTCCGGGAACCACGCCGCCCGTTCCCCGGCGCGCGCGGTCGCGAGGGCCGCCCGCGCGAGCAGCGTCGGCGCGGCGGGCGCTGCACGCGTCGGCTCCGGAAGGGATGCGAGGGCGAGCGGAGGATGGAGGCCGGAACGCACCGCCACCAGACCCAGGATCTGGAGACTCAGGAGCAGCGCGAGGGAAAGGCTAGGCTCAAGCCAGAAGCGCCAACGGGCGGGACGGCGAGGAGACGGACGAGCGGAACCCCGGGACCTCCAGGGCACGGAGCGTTATCCTTTCCTTGATCTGCGATCGGGCCATAATGCCTCCTCGGCAAGGTTGCAAGAGGGGTGCCGCGGAGGGGGGGCCAGCCCGAGGTCCCAGCGGGACCGGCTGTCGGTATAACGGCTCGCGGCACGGGCTACGGAGGGCATCGGTCGGAACGGCCAACGGAGGAGGGCCTGTTACGAAAGCCCCCAGGCTGAGAACCCCCCTTCTGGCTGGCGCCTGCGCGCTCACTGTGGTGGCGGCAAGCGCCTGCGCGCGGGGCCAGGGCACCGAGGAAGGGGGTCTGACCGTGGC
>JAKEHP010000519.1 GCA_022614955.1 Candidatus Methylomirabilota bacterium | reverse complement strand
CGTTCTCCTGGGGACGGGGGACCCGAAGCTGGAGGCGGCGTTCACTGCCCTGCAGCAGAAGCAGCCGAGCAGAGCCGGAGTCCGGATCGGCTTCGATGTCGCCCTCTCCCACAAGATTGAAGCCGGGGCGGACCTGTTCCTTATGCCCTCCCGCTACGAGCCCTGCGGCCTGAACCAGATGTACAGCCTCCTCTATGGGACCATCCCAGTGGTCCGGGGGACGGGGGGCCTGGACGACACGGTCATCCCCTTCGACCCGAAGACCGGGAGGGGAAACGGATTCAAGTTTGCTGAGGCGACGATGGCGGCGCTGCTCGCGGCAGTCCGGGAGGCGCTGGCCTGCTACCGAAACCAGCCCCTCTGGCAGCGCCTGGTCCAGAACGCCATGGCGGCCGACTTCTCCTGGACCCGGTCGGCCAAGGAGTACGTCCAGGTGTATCGGCGCGCCATCGCCAAGCGGCGCGGCGAGCGGGCGTAGTCGGCCCGGGGGCCGCGCTGCACCCATCAGCCAGGGTCAATTGACGCTTCCCCTGGGCGGGTGTATCATCCCGGGAAAACGGCCCGCGTCCGACTCGGCTCCGCGGGGATGGTCGAGGAGGTGTCCCATGTACTATCCAGTGTACCGACCCCGGCGGCTGCGCAAGACGGAGACCTTGCGGCGGATGGTGCGGGAGACCACCCTGCACGTGGACGACCTCATCATGCCGCTGTTCGTGGTCCACGGGCGAGCGGTGAGGGAGGAGATCGCCCCGATGCCCGGGAACTTCCGCCTCTCGGTGGACGAACTGGTCAAGGAGGTCAAGGAGATCACGGCCCTGGGGATCCCGGGGGTCATGCTCTTCGGCGTCCCGGAGGCCAAGGACGCCTACGGGTCCGAGGCCTACGCGAGGGACGGGATCATCCAGCAGGCCATCCGGGCGATCAAGGACTCGATCTCGGACCTGGTGGTCATCACGGACACCTGCCTCTGCGCCTACACCAGCCACGGCCACTGCGGGGTGGTGGAAGAGGGCCGGGTGCGCAACGACCCGACCCTGGAACTCATCGCCAAGACGGCCCTCACGCAGGCGGAGGCGGGCGCCGACATGGTGGCCCCCTCCGACATGATGGACGGCCGGGTGGGCGCCATCCGGGAGGCCCTGGACGAGAACGGCTTTGAGGAGGTCCCCATCATGGCGCACGCGGCCAAGTACGCCTCCGCCTTCTACGGCCCGTTCCGGGAGGCGGCCGGCTCCTCGCCCCAGTTCGGCGACCGCCGCGCCTACCAGATGGACCCGGCCAACGCGGATGAGGCCCTCCGGGAGATCGCGTTGGACCTGGAGGAGGGGGCGGACATCGTGATGGTGAAGCCGGCCCTCCCCTACCTGGACATCATCGCGCGGGTCCGCGCCGAGTACGCCGTTCCCATCGCCGCCTACAGCGTGAGCGGGGAGTTCGCCATGGTGAAGGCGGCCGCCCGCCTCGGCTGGCTGGACGGGGAGCGGGCTATGCTGGAGGCGCTCACGGGGATCAAGCGGGCCGGCGCCGATCTTCTCCTGACGTATTTTGCCAAGGACGCGGCGCGGCTGCTCACAGAACGCCGCTGAGGGCTGCTCGCGGAGGTTCTCCCGGGGAAGACAACCATGCTGGCGGTCGTGAAGGATCGCGCCGAGCGCGGGGTGAGCCTCGAGGAGATCCCCGTCCCCGCCATCAGTCCGTACGAGGTGCTGGTGCGGGTCGGGGCGGTCGGGATCTGCGGCAGCGACCAGCGGATCTACCACGAGGTCACCCCGGAGAAGAAGCCCCGCCGTTTCGTCATCGGCCACGAGATCGCCGGGGAGGTCGTGGCCTGCGGCGAGCAGGTCCACCGCTTTCGGCCGGGAGCGGCGGTGGCCATCGAGATCTGCATCGGCTGCGCCATCTGCAAATTCTGCAAGATCGGCCACGTGAACCTCTGCCAGAAACTGGAAGAACTGGGGGTCACCATGGACGGGGGGATGGCCGAGTACGTGGCCGTCCCCGAGCGCAACCTCCACCCGATCCCCCCCGGGATGTCCTTCGTGCAGGCGACGTTAGCCGACCCGCTGGCCTGCGTGATTCGGGGCCTCGAGATGGTCCGGGTGGAGCAGGGCTCGTGGGTGGCCGTCCTCGGGCCGGGGCAGATGGGTCTCCTGGCCACCCAGGTGGTCAGGCGCATCCTGAAGGCCCGGGTCGCGGTGGTGGGGACGCGGGCGGACCGGCTCCTGCTGGCCAAGGACCTGGGGGCGGACGCGGTCGTGAACCTCCACGAGGTGGATCCGGTGTCCGCCGTCCGCGAACTGACCGAGGGGGGGGCCGACTACGTCTTCGAGGCGGCGGGGAGCGCCGCGGCCCTGGAGCAGGGGATCGCCATGGCGCGGAAAGGCGGGGCGGTGGTCCTGCTCACCGTCCACAAGGACGTGCGGGTCAACATGGAGCCGGCCATCCGGCACGAGTTGAAGCTCTACGGCTCCATCTGCTACAACCGCCGGGAGTACGAGCACGCCCTGGGCCTGCTCGCCCAAGGGAAGCTGAACGTGGACCCGTTCGTGGCGCACACGTTCCCGCTCTCCCGGGTGGAGGAAGCCTTTGACCTTGTCCTGTCGCGCCGGGGGGTGAAGGCGATCCTCATCCCGGGCGCGGGGGGCGGTCCCCAGGGGTAACGGGAAGGGGGGGAGACGGGATGGTCGCGGGGGTCTTGATCAGGACGGAGCCCCAGAAGGAACGCCAGGTCTTCGACGCGCTCAAGAAGATGGAGGGGCTGAGTTACGTCTATATGCTGTTCGGCCGGTACGATATGGTCGCGCTGGTCCGGGCCCTGGACCTGGACGCTGCGGCTGCCATCGTGGCCAAGATCCGGGAAGTGGAGGGTGTGACCTCGACGGAGACGCTCGTGGTGCGCCCGAGCCCGTAGGGCCGGGCCCGGGCGTCTGGGAAATCGTTGCGGATGGCGCGAGGAGGTGCGTGATGAGAGCCAAGGGGATGTGGGGAATGGCGGTGCTTCTGGGCCTGCTGTTCGCGGGGGGGGTGGGGACGGCCGCCGCGGCCGAGGGAGTCCTGGTCGTGGCCCGGGACCTGGACATCCGGACGCTGGACCCGCAGCGCCAGTACGAGATCACCCCGCCGATGATCATGCGCGGCGCCTATGAGAACCTGGTCACCTTCGAGGGGACCGATTACACGAAGGTGGTCCCGTTCCTGGCCGAGAAATTTGAGGTCGGCAAGGAGGGCCTGACCTACACCTTCCGGCTCCGACCCAACGTCAAGTTCCACACCGGCAATACCATGACGGCGGAGGACGTCCGGTTCAGTTTCGAGCGCCTGCGGAACCTGAAGGACAACCCGGCCTGGCTCATGGACGAGGTGAAGAGCGTCGACGCCGTGGACGAGCGGACGGTGCGGATCACCCTCACCGCGCCCAACGCCGCGTTCCTCTCCATGCTGGTTTCCCCCAACTTCGCCGTGGCGGACAGCAAGACGGTGAAGGCGAAAGGGGGGACCGACGCCGCCGACGCCAAGACGGCGGACAAGGCCACGGAGTGGCTGGATCAGAACTCGGCCGGGACCGGTCCCTTCATTCTAACGGGGTGGACGCGGGGCGTCGAAGTGGTGCTGGAGCGCAACCCGAATTACTGGCGCAAGCCCGCGGCCCTGAGCAAGGTCATCGTCAAGCAGGTGCCGGACCCCGCCACCCAGCGGATGATGGTCGGCCGGGGCGACATTGACGTGGCCCAGAACCTCGACGCGGACCTCATCGAGAGCGTGAAGAAGGAGGGTAAGGCGCGCGTCGTCGAGGGCAACACGATGGACATTTTCTACTTCGCCATGACGACGAGCGGTGGCGTCCACAAGGAACTCGCCAATCGGAAGGTCCGGCAGGCCATCGCCTACGCCATTGACTACGACGGGATCATCAAGAGCCTCATGAAGGGAGCGGCGGTGCGCCCGCCCTCGGTCATCCCCCTGGGTCTCCTGGGGGCGGATCCGGCCCTGGCCCTCAAGCGGGACGTGCCCAAGGCCAAGGCCCTGATGAAAGAGGCCGGGGTGGAGAAGGGCTTTGGCGTGAAGTTGGTCTACGGGACCGGGACCTGGTACGGCCTCAGCCGCGATACCCTGGCGCAGAAGATCGCCAGCGATCTCGGCGCCATCGGGGTGAAGGTCGAACTGGAGCCGCGGGAGGTCACGGCCTGGCGCAGCGACTACCGCGCCGGGAAACTGGCCATGACCATCGCCGACTGGACGCCGGACTTCCTCGATCCCCACGGGTGGGCGGTCCCCTTCGGCGTGAAGGGCGAGGCGGCGGCCAAGCGGGTCCACTACGACAACCCCGAGACCAGCAAGCAGGCCCAGGAGGCGGCCAGGATCACGGACCCGGCCAAACGGGCCACGCTGTACAAGCAGGTCCAGAAGGCCATGATCGAAGATGCGCCCTTCGTGAACCTGATCCAGCCCAAGACCCTCATCGCGGTGGGGCCCACCGTCCAGGGCTACGTCTATAACCCGGTCTGGGGGGTGGATTTCTATCCGATCTCCAAGGGCGCCAAGTAGGCCGGTGAGCGTGCCGGGCGGCTGCCCCACTGTGGCGGCCGCCCGGCACCGGATCCCATGAACCTCCCCGCCTACCTTGGCCGCCGCCTCCTCTTCGCCCTTCCCCTCGTCATCGGGATCACCCTGGCGACCTTCCTGATCTCCCACCTGGTCCCGGCCGATCCGCTTGGCATGGTCCTCTCCGAGCGGGCCATGCAGAACCCGGAGATCGTGAAAGCGTACCGGGAGCGGTTCGGCCTGGACCGGCCTCTCCCGGAGCGGTATGTGATTTACCTCCTGAACCTCCTCCAGGGGGACTTCGGCACCTCCATCGCCACCCAGCGCCCCGTCTCACAGGATTTGGCGCAGTTCCTGCCGGCCACGCTGGAACTCAGCCTGGGGGCGATGCTGGTCGCGGTCCTGGTCGGGCTCCCCATCGGCGTCATCGCCGCCCTGAGGCGGGACCGACTGGCCGACCACTGCGCGCGGATCATCGCGCTGATCGGCGTCTCCGTGCCGGTCTTCTGGCTGGGGCTCTTGGCGCTCAACCTTTTCTACTTCTGGCTGAACTGGCTGCCGGGGCCCGGGCGTCTCGACCCCCACCTGGCGGCCCCCCCTACGGTGACCGGGCTCTCCACGCTGGACAGCCTCCTGGCCAGGGATATGGCCGCGTTCTGGAGCAGCCTCCGGCACCTGCTCCTCCCGTCCCTCGTCCTCGGGTCCTACAGCATGGGCACCATCTCGCGGATCACCCGCTCCACCCTGCTCGAGGCCCTAGGCCAGGATTACGTGCGGACCGCGCGGGCCAAGGGGCTCAAGGAGCGGGCCGTGGTGCTCACGCACGCCCTGCGCAACGCCCTCATCCCCACGGTGACGGTGACGGGCCTCGCCTTCGGCAATCTCATGGCGGGGGCCGTGCTCACCGAGACCATCTTCTCGTGGCCGGGGATCGGCCGCTATGCCGTCGGGGCGGCGGCCTTCCTCGACTTCCCGGCCATCATGGGGGTGACGCTGCTGATCGGCCTCCTCTATGTGGCGGTGAACCTCGGGGTGGATGTGGCCTATGCGTTCCTTGACCCCCGCATCAGCATCGGCCGGAAGGCGTGACGGCAATGGCGGGGCTCACGCGTTTTGCCCGGACGCTCCTGCGGGGCCACAAGGCCGCCCTCGTGGGCGGAATCATCGCGGCCCTCTGGCTGGCCGTGGCGATCCTCGCCCCGGCCCTGGTGCCGTACGATCCGCTGGCCCAGGACCTCTCGGCGCGGCTGGAGGCGCCGTCCGGGCGGCACCTCTTCGGGGCGGACGATCTGGGCCGGGATATCTTCAGTAGGGTCCTCTACGGGGCGCGGATCTCCCTCCCCATGGGTGGGTTCGTCGTCCTTCTCACGGGTCTGATCGGGGTCTGCGTCGGGGCGGTCTCGGGCTATGCGGGCGGGACCCTGGACGACGTCTTCATGCGGGTCTGCGACGCCGTTCTGGCCTTCCCCTCCCTGATCCTGGCCATGGCCATCACGGCGGCCCTGGGGCCGAGCCTCAACAACGCCATGCTGGCCATCGTGGCCGTCCTCTGGCCCGAGTACGCCCGGATCATGCGGGCGCAGGTCCTGGCGGTCAAGGAGTTGGAGTACGTCACGGCCGCCCGGGCCATGGGCGCCCCGGCCGGCCGGATCCTCTGGCGGCACATTCTGCCCAACTGTCTCGCCCCCCTCATCGTCAAGGCGAGCCTGGACGTGGGCAACGCGATCCTCATTGCCGCCGGCCTCTCCTTCATCGGCCTCGGCGCGGTGCCGCCGACGCCCGAGTGGGGAGCCATGGTGAGCATCGGGCGCCAGAAGTTCTACGAGTGGTGGGTGGCGACGTTCCCGGGCTTGGCCATCCTCTCCGTGGTGATGGGGTTCAACTTCCTGGGCGACGGCCTCCAGGACCTGCTGGACCCCCGCCTCCGCCGCCGCCCCTGAGACCCCTTCTGCCTCGCGCTGGTGGCCCTCGGTCCCACGGCTCCCTGGGGCCGTGTCCCGATTCTTCTCGTCTGCTCGTCCGGCCCGGGCTGTTGCTTGACAAGGGTAGCGGCGTGCCATAGAAGGGGTACAGGCCAGTTTCTCAGCGAACGGCACCGCGCCTCGCCGGGACGCGTCGTCATTTCCCGAGGCGAGTTCCGTTGAACCGCGGGCGTTGGGCGCAAGCGGGGAGAGGCCCCGGCGAGCATGGTCTCCTACGACTTCCTCGAACAACTCGCGGAGCGCTTCGGGCAGCCGCCGGCCGTGGTCAACGCCGCCGCCTGCACCCGGGAGATGACCTTTCTTTCCCGGTGCGAGCGCTGCGTGCAGGCCTGTCCGCACGAGGCCATTGATCTCAAGGGGGCCGTGAAGGTTCTCCCCGCCTGTACCGGCTGCGGGGCGTGCCTCACCGTCTGCCCGACCGACGCGTACCGCCTCCCCGAGAGCAGCTTGGGGGAAACCCTCGCCCAGGTGGAGCGGGCGGCCCGCAAGACTGGCTCCGCCCTCCTCACCTGCGCCAGGAGCGGCGTGACGGGCCAGGCCGACGCGGTCCTGCCCTGCCTGGCCCAGGCGGAGGAGACCCTGCTGCTCGGGGCGTTCGCCGCCGGGGCGCGCGAGGTCACCCTCGTGCGCGGTCCCTGCGAGGGGTGTGAGAATGCCCCGGCCATGCCCCGGCTGGAGCGGACCGTGGCGCGCCTCACGGGCTGGGCCGGGGCCCTCCCCGCGACTAGGGGATTACGCCTGGTCTCCGAGGGGGAGGCGCCGCCCCGCCCGCGGCCGCGGGCCGAGGTCGAGGGGGAGCGGCGGGCCTTCTTCGCCTGGATGCGGCGGGAGGGCTTGCAGGTTGCGGCGGCCGTGGCGGACGAGGTGGCCGCGGGCTGGAGCGGCAGGCCGGTCGCCTCGCCCCGCGGGACCCTCTCCCCCGAGCGACGTCTCCTCCTGGGCCTCCTCCGCCGCCTGCCGGCGGGCGAGGGGAGCCTCCCCTACGACCCCGAGGGACCGTTCGCTGACCTCACCGTGGACCTCGACGCCTGCGACGGGTCCGGGACGTGCGTGAGGGTCTGCCCCACCGAGGCCCTCAAGCAGCCGGAGGACCCGGACGGCTTTACCCTCACCTTCCAGGCTTCCCGCTGCGTCAACTGCGGCCTCTGCGTGGAGAAGTGTGAGCCGAAGGCGATACGCTTTGCCCCGACCATCCCACTGGCCGCGCTCAGGGAGGGGGCAGGGCGCGTGGCCGTCCGCAAGGTTACGGCCCACTGTACCTCCTGCGGCCTCCCGTTCGTTCCTTCAAAGGCGACGGCGGCGAGCGGCCGCTGCAAGTACTGCGGGATGCCGGACCTGTTCCCGTCCGTGGCGGCCGCCGAGCCGCCGGCGGGCCCGACGGATTCGCCCGCCGCGGGCTCCTGATCCGGGGCCGGTCGGCCTGGAAGCCGTGGGCCACAGGGATCATGAACACCACGCTCAGCGACCGGACCGGCGGGAGCGCGGTCTTCTACGACACGCAGGTGAAGGTGACCCGCGCTTGACGGGAGGGGGGCGGAGGGCACAGACTGCCATCGGGAGAGGAGAGCCGCCATGATCACACTAGTAGGAGACTAAACCATGTCCGACCCTCGGAAGGTCACCATCCAGAACGGCACGCTGCGCGTGCCCGACAATCCGATCATCCCCTTTATCGAAGGCGACGGGACCGGCCCCGACATCTGGCGCGCCAGCGTGCGTGTGTTCGATGCGGCGGTGGAGAAAGCCTACGGGGGCCGGCGCCGGATCGCATGGATGGAGGTGTACGCCGGCGAGAAAGCGTTCAAGAAATTCAGCACCTGGCTGCCCGACGAGACCGTCGAGGCTTTCCGGAAGTATCTCGTCGGCATCAAGGGGCCGCTGACCACGCCGATCGGCGGCGGCATCCGCTCGCTCAACGTCGCGCTGCGCCAGCTCCTCGACCTGTACGTGTGTCTCAGGCCGGTCCGTTGGTTCAAGGGCGTGCCATCCCCCGTCAGGCATCCGGAAAAGGTGGACATGGTGATCTTCCGCGAGAACACGGAGGACATCTACGCCGGTATCGAGTTCGAGCAGGCCTCCGAGGACGTCACGAAGGTGCTCGCGTTTCTCCGGGAGACCTTCCCGCAGATGTACAAGCGGATTCGTTTCCCCGAGACGTCGAGCATCGGCCTCAAGCCGGTCTCGCGGGAGGGCAGCGAGCGCCTGATCCGCGCGGCGATCCAGTACGCGCTCGCCAACAAACGGCGCAGCGTGACCTTCGTCCACAAGGGCAATATCATGAAGTTCACCGAGGGAGCGTTCCGCAACTGGGGCTATGCGCTGGCCGAGCGCGAGTTCGGCGACAGGGTATACACCTGGGATCAGTGGGAGCGCGCGAAGGCCAAAAAGGGCGAGGCGGCGGCCAACGCCGAGCAGAAGGCCGAGCTGACGGCGGGCAAGCTGCTGGTGAAGGACGCCATCGCCGACATCGCGCTCCAGCAGGTGCTGACGCGGCCGGACGAGTTCGACGTGATCGCGACGCTGAACCTGAACGGTGACTATCTGTCGGATGCCCTGGCGGCGCAGATCGGCGGCATCGGCATCGCCCCGGGCGGCAACATCAACTACGTCACCGGCTACGCCGTGTTCGAGGCGACGCACGGCACCGCGCCCAAGTACGCCAACCTCGACAAGGTCAACCCCGGCTCGGTCGTGCTCTCCGGGGAGATGATGCTCCGCTACATGGGCTGGGCCGAAGCCGCCGACCTGATCGTCAAGGGTGTGGACGGCGCCATCGGTGGCAACACCGTCACCTACGACTTCGCGCGGCTGATGGAGGGCGCCAAGGAAGTGAAGTGCTCCGAATTCGGCGACGCCGTGATCGCCAGCATGTAGCGCAATGGCGCCTGATCAGGGGAACGGCTCACTGGCGCGACGCGGCGCCGATGCGATCCGGCACGCCTTCGATGCCTACCGACGGAAGTTCCGGCAGATCACGCATCGCGCCCGATCCCGCTTTGAGGGGCAGGAGTGGCGCGGGATGCAGGAGGACGCGCGGGAGCGCCTGGACCTGTACCCCCGGGTGATTACGCGCGTCGTCGCGGACGTGCGCCGGATCCTGGGTGAGGACGCGCAGGATCGGACGCTGTGGGCCCGGATGAAGGCGGCGTACACGCAGTCCATCGCGCGCCGCACGGACTTCGAGCTGGCCGAGACATTTTTCAATTCGGTCACGCGGCGGATCTTCGCCACGGTCGGCGTGGATCCCAAGATCGAATACGTAGACTCGGACTTCGACGCGCCGCCGCCGCCGGTGGACGAGCCGGTGTACCGGACGTACGCCGGCCGCGGGCCGATCCCCGCGCTGGTGAGGGACATCCTGGCGGAGTATTCCTTCACCCCCGCCTATGTCGACATCGACCGGGACGCGCGCCTCGTGGCGGGGGAGATCGAGGCCCGGCGGCGGGGGGAGTGGGGGGCGCAGCCCATCGAGGCCGTCGAGATCCTCAGGCCGGTGTTCTACCGGAACAAGGGCGCGTATCTCATCGGGAGGATCCGGAGCGGGAACCGGCTCATGCCGCTCGCCGTCGCCCTGCTCAACGCGGGCCAGGGGATCGTGGTGGACGCCGCGCTCACGACCGAGGACGACGTCAGCATCGTGTTCAGCTTCACGCACTCCTACTTCCATATGGATGCCGACCGGCCGCACGACGTGATCCAGTTCCTGAAGTCCATCATGCCGCTGAAGCGCGTCGCCGAGCTGTACATCGCGCTGGGCTACAACAAGCACGGCAAGACCGAGCTGTACCGGGATCTCCTGCGCCATCTCGAGGGCTCCACGGACAAGTTCAAGATCGCCCCCGGCGACCGGGGCATGGTGATGGTGGTGTTCACCCTGCCCTCGTACGACGTCGTGTTCAAGGTGATCCGCGACGAGATCCCGTTCCCGAAAACCACGACCCGTCCGGACGTGCTGAAGAAATACCAGCTGGTGTTCAATCACGATCGGGCTGGGCGCCTGGCGGATGCGCAGGAGTTCGAGCATCTGGCGTTTGACCGGGATCGGTTCTCGGATAAGCTGCTGGCGGAGCTGATGGACACAGCGGGCGACAGCGTGGCGATCCGGGACGGCCAGGTGGTCATCCGGCACCTCTACACGCAGCGGCGGATGACCCCGCTCAACCTGTATCTCCGCGACGCGACGGAGGTGACCGCGCGCGACGCGGCGCTGGAGTACGGCCAGGCGATCAAGGACCTGGCGGCCACGAACATCTTTCCCGGCGATCTCTTGCTGAAGAATTTCGGCGTCACCCGGCACGGGCGGGTGGCGTTTTACGATTACGACGAGCTGTGCCTGCTGGCCGATTGCAACTTCCGCGACATGCCGCGGGCCCGGGACCTCGACGAGGAGCTGGCGGCGGAGCCGTGGTTTTATGTGGGCGCCGAGGACCTCTTTCCCGAGGAATTTCTCACCTTCATGGGGCTGTACGGGACCGTGCGCGAGGTGTTTCTGGAGGCCCACCGCGATCTGTTGAGCCCCGACTTCTGGCGGCGGATGCAGGCGCGGCACACCGCGGGCGAGGTTCTCGACATCTTCCCCTACCGGCAGGGCCGGCGCCTGGGCACAAAATCCTGAAATTCGGTAGAAGAGGGGCGCCTTGCTCCACCCGGCGAACAGGAGGATCCCCTCTGCCCTTCCTCATCCTCGCCGGTTGTTCTAGAGCAGCGCCTACGCGCCGCGCTATTCCCCGGATCCCGTTCCCGTAGATGCCAGATCCGCCTCTGAACCCGAGCCCAGTTGCGCCTCCTGACGCCAGGCAGACGGGCCACCTCGGGAGTCTCGGCACCTCCTTCCCGCCCCGTAGAGGGCCCAAAGTCGCGCGCCTGCGCCCTCTTTCCCCTTGACAGGCGGAGAAGGGGGGTGGTACACAAGAGAGAGTTTTGCGTCGCTTTTCACAAGTGACGCGGCCGGCGGTGGCAACGCAGCGCGCCTGATGCCCTCTCGAGGGCATTTTTCGTGTCGGCCCGGGTTTCCACACGACTCACCCTCCCACGGGTCACGGTTGCTCCGCTGGCCCCGGCTCATCAACCGCTCCGTCGCGCGCGGGAAGGGGAACACGGATGGCGGCGGACTATGCGTACCCGGCCTTCTTCCTGCTGGTCGGCGTCCTCTTCGTCATCGTCAACATTGACGTCCTGAGCCGGCTCATCCGCCCCTCCGCCCCGAATCCGGACAAGCTCTCGACCTACGAGTGCGGGGAGGAGGCGATTGGCCAGGGCTGGGTCCGGTTCCACGTCCGGTACTACCTGTACGCCCTGGTCTTCATCGTCTTCGCGGTGGAGGTGGTCTTCCTCTTCCCGTGGGCCGTGGTCTTCAAGTCCCTCGGCCTGTTCGCCTTCATCGAGATGATGATCTTCATCGCCATCCTGCTGGTCGGCTTCGCGTACGCGTGGGCGAAGGGAGCGCTGGAATGGGTGTGATCCAGAACCTCCCCCCCGGCCTCCTCACCACCTCCCTCGACTGGCTCTTCAACTGGGCCCGGAAGTCCTCCCCCTGGCCCATGACCTTCGGGCTCGCCTGCTGCGCCAT
>JAKEHP010000518.1 GCA_022614955.1 Candidatus Methylomirabilota bacterium | reverse complement strand
GTTGAAGGGGTACCCCGGCCGGATCTCCAGCGTCGGGGCGATGTTGATCCCGCGGCGGATCAGCTCGGCGGCCGTGCTCCCGAGCTGCTGGCCCACCGCCGCGCCGAGGACGTTCCCCGCCGTCGGCCCCTCGAAGTCCCGGCCGAACTGCGGGATCTGGCTGAGCTGGACGCCGGCGGTGATGACCGAGAGGAGGAGGGCATTGCCGAAGATCCGGAGGGTGTGGTGGTTGACCTGATCGGCGAAGCCCGCCGCCCCGAGGGCATCCGTCCCCGGCATGCCTTCCCGCAGGCTGAGGCTCGCCCCGTTCGGGAAGATCAGGCGCTTCCAGGAGATGAGGACCCGCTCCTGCGCGTAGACGACCTGGTGGTCGTAGAGCCCGACGAGCCGCGTGCCCTGCGGGATGAGGAGGTGCTGCCCGGTCACGGTGTCGAAGACGGCCTCCCGGACCTGGGCCGTGATCTGCCCCGGGAGATCCGAGTTGATCCCGGTGAGCATCACCCCGGGGATGATCGTCCCGGCCTTCACCTCGTAGGGGCTCACGGAGCCCCGGACGGAGGCCTGCAGGATCTCCGGGGACGGGCCCGCCGCGTTCGGCTGGCCCGGCGCCTGCCCCGGGGCCCCCGGGGAGCCCAGCGCCGCGGCCGGCGTCACGGTGGCGCCCCGCCGGGGCAGGGGGGCGACCGGCTCGCCCGCGGGCCGGGGGGCCCGCGCGCCGAAGGCCGAGACGCCGATGGGCGCACTCAGCGCGGCCCGGAGCGCCCGCTCCTGGTCCTGGGCGGCGAGGCCGGCGGGCGGGGCGCCGGGCGACCCGGCGAGCCGGCCCGGGGCGGCCGGCATCGGCTCCTGGTCCGGCACCTTGTCGAACCAGCGCTCCCCCGCCGGGGCCCCCGGGAGGGGGACGGGGCCGGAGTCCCCGGCCGCCCGCGGCCCCTGGGCCCGGAGGGCCACGAGGCCGACCAGGAAGACGGCGACGAGGACGGCGCCCACGACGTAGAGGACCCGCCGGTTCAGGCGGACCACGGGGGGTCGGGCCGGCTCGAGCTCGCGCGGGCTGCCCGGGGTCTGCTCCATCGCTCCCTCCGCTACCGCGGGGCGCCGGCCCGCCGGATCGTCACCCGCTCCTGGCTGGACCCGACGCCGATGATCAGCACGGCGGTCTCGAAGAGCTTGTCCACGACGTAGTAGGGGGGGCGGAGGCGGTAGTTGACCAGGGCCGCCTCCCCGCCCCGGGTCTGGACGAGCAGCACCGGGGCCTCGCTGGTTTTCATAGATTCCGGCATCTGGATGTAGACCTGCCGCCCGTCGTCGAAGACCCGGACGGGCCGCCAGGGCAGGCCCTGCCCCTCGGTCACCTCGTAGTTAAAGTTCAGGGCCTCCACCGCGAGGCGGGGGAGGCGGGCCACGGTGGTCTCCTGCTCGCGCCGGCTGGCGGCCTGCCGGGCGCGGAAGAGGCCGTTGACCTCCTGCAGGAGGTCCCGGGGGTAGTAGAACTTGACCCGGCGCACGTGGCCGGGCTTCCCCTTCGCCTTCGAGACCAGGCCGAGGTAGTAGGTCCGCCGGGTGGTGGTGATCACGGCGTTGGTCACGATCCCGTACTCGGTCGGCTTCACGATCACGTGGGGGGTCACGGTCGCGTTCGCCCCGCTGAAGGCGGGGCTGGCGAGCCAGCGGCCGGCATCCCCCAGGGAGAGGTTCAGGATCTCCTCCCCGGTCTCGAGCTCGATGTCGCAGACGCGGAGGGGCTCGCAGGTGAGGACCGCCTCGGTGAGGCCGAACGGGTACTGGATGAACTCATCCGTCCGGATGATGGGGGCCGGGCTCCCCGCCTTC
>JAKEHP010000517.1 GCA_022614955.1 Candidatus Methylomirabilota bacterium | reverse complement strand
GACCGGACCAGGAGGTTCTCCAGCATGAACTCGCCGAGTTCCGGATCCTCTCCCTTGGCCAGGTTGAAGAGCACGATGGCGTAGCCCCGGTCAATGGCCGTCTCGGGGACCGGGACGGTCTCGATGAGAACGTCAACCCTCCGCTGCTCCAGCGCCGCCAGGAGGACCGGCCCAGCCCCGGAGGCGATCATCCGGACGTCCTGCTGGAGGGTGTACCCCGCCCGGTTGACGATGTGCTCCCCCACCTGCCAGGTGAGGGCCCCCGGACCGATGGCCCCGAAGGTCAGCCCCTTGATCGCCTTCAGCTTCTCGACGAAAGGCGTCTGCTCCGTGATCCCCCTGGCCCTGGCAACCTCCTTGTGGATGGCGAAGTTGACCGCCAGCTTGTCGCCGACGTTCGCGACGGCGAGGAGCTTCGCCCCCTTCTGCATCGCCGAGAGCTGGTCGGGGCCGGCCGCCATGGCGAACTCTACCTTGCCCGCGATGAGGGCCTGCACCTCCGGGCGGCCGCCCCCCGTGGAGATCTGGGTGACCTCCAGGCCCTCCTCCTTGAAGTAGCCCTGCACCGAGGCTACGTAGGCCGGCAGGTAGAGGGGGCTCTCCGCCGCCTGGGCGACCTTGACCTTCTTCGGCTCCGCAGCCCCTGCGGCGGCCGGCACGCCGAGGGCACCGAGGGCCAGGGTCGCTGCCAGGAGCAGCATCCCCGGTCCCCGTCTGACGCCGGAGCGCACGGTTCCCCTCCCTGGAGACAGGGTGAGGCCTCGGTCTCGCGAAAACCCAGCGCCCGATGGTCCTCGCCGGCCCGGTGAACGAGCCGGGGGAACGCGTCGGGATTCCACAAACGGCTGAGAGCAGGTGCGCGGGCCGCAGGCCCTCACCCGCGTCGGCAGGGGAGCCCCACGGCACGGTTGAGGCTGGCAGGACAGCGGGATTATACTGGCGGGGTCCGGACTGTCAACGGGAAAGTCTCCCCGCGCACCCTTTTCCGGGCCTCCTACCCTTCCCGGCGCCACCCCGGCGCG
>JAKEHP010000516.1 GCA_022614955.1 Candidatus Methylomirabilota bacterium | reverse complement strand
GAGTTGGCGAAGCGGATCCAGGAGGGGGATGAGAAGGCCCTGCGGGAGCTGGTGGAGGCCAACCTCCGTTTTGTCGTGAAGGTCGCCATGCACTACCAGGGGTGCGGGCTCTCCCTCCTCGACCTGATCAACGAGGGCAACCTGGGGCTCCTGGAGGCCGGCCGGCGGTTCCAGGCCGAGTATAACGTCAAGTTCATTACCTACGCCGTCTGGTGGATCCGGCAGGCCATCATGCAGGCGCTGGCTCGGGGGAGCGGCGCCATGCGCCTCCCCCTCCGGAAGGCCCGGTTGGCCAGCCAGCTCCGCGTGGCCCGGGCCGAGTTGTCCCAGCAGATGGGGACGGAGCCCACCCATCAGGACCTGGCGGACCAGCTCCACCTCAGCCTGGAGGAGGTGGAGGACGTCCTCCGGATCAGCGCCCGCCAGTCCTCCCTGGATGACGACAAGGGGATGGAGGACCGGCGGGAGGTCACCGCCCTCGGAGGGGAGCCGAACCCCGCGGCGGACTTCGACCTCATCCGCAAATCTTTCCGGGAGGAGGTGGACCGCCTCCTCCGGGAGCTCCAGCCCCGGGAGCGGCAGGTCATCGAGCTCCGCTTCGGCATGGGGAGTGACGAGCCCATGACCCTGGAGGAGGTGGGGAAGCGCCTGCGCCTCTCGCGGGAGCGGATCCGCCAGATCGAGGACAAGGCGAAGCGGAAGCTCCGCCTCATCGCCAGGGCCCGCCAGCTCCAGGACTACCTCAACTGACCTCCCGCGAGCCTTGACCCGCTACTTTTTCCTCTGATAGCATCCGCCCGCCATGACGCTCCCTGAGCTTTTGCGGCGCAGCGCCGCCGCCCACCCGGAGAAGGCGAGCCTCATCGCGGGCTCCCGCATCCTCACCTACCGGGCGTTGCGGGAGGAGGCCCTGCGTCTCGCCGCCGTCCTGCGCGGCCTCGGCCTCCGCCACGGGGAGCGCGTGGTCATGATGCTCCCGAACGCTCCCGAGTTCGTCGTCGCCTACTTCGCCATCCAAGAGGCTGGCGGGACGGTGGTGCCCGTGAACACCCTCTTCAAGCCGGACGAGGTGCGGCACCTCCTCCAGGACTCCGGGGCGCCCCTGGCGGTGACCCTCCGAACCTTCTACCCCACCGT
>JAKEHP010000515.1 GCA_022614955.1 Candidatus Methylomirabilota bacterium | reverse complement strand
GTGAGGTCCCCCTCGTTCTCCCGGTCCTCGTCATCCACGACGATGACCATCCCCCCGGCCCGGATGGCGGCCAGGGCGGTCTCGACGGTGGCGAAGGGCATCAGGGGCCTCCGAGGGCGAGCAAGCGCTGCACGTACTTCCCCAGGATGTCGGTCTCCAGGTTCACCGGGTCTCCGGGCTGCTTGGTCCCTAGGCTGGTGGCGGCGAGGGTGTGGGGGATTACCGCGACGGCGAAGGTCCCCGGCTCCAACGCGGCCAGCGTGAGGCTCACCCCATCCACGGCCACCGACCCCTTGGGCACCAGCAGGGGCTCGAGATCGGCCGGGACGGCGAACCGGAACCAGTGGGAGTGCCCCCGGGCTTCCCGGCTGAGGAGGGCGCCCACCCCGTCCACGTGCCCGGTGACGAAGTGTCCTCCGAGTCGGGTCACCGGGGTCAGGGGACGCTCCAGGTTGACAGGGGCGGACCCCCGGAGTCCCCCCAGGGTGGTGCACTTCAGGGTCTCCTCGGAGAGCTCCACAGTGAAGGAGACCGCGTCCCGGCCCACGACGGTCAGGCAGGCCCCATCTACTGCGATACTTCCCCCCACTCGGAGATCCTCCAGGACCCGCCGAGCACCAATAGCCAACCCGAGGCTCCGGTCGCAGGGGAGCGTCCGGAGAACCGTCCCTACCTCCTCGATCAGGCCCGTGAACACGGGTCAGCTCCTTGGATATCCCAGCACGTACCCTTCCACCAGGAGGTCCTCGCCGAGCGGAGCGAAGCGCACGTCCCGCAGGCGCACGGCGTCCGCCAGCTTCTCGATGCCGGGACCGCCGAGGGCGCTGGGGGCGGTCTTCCCGCCGATGAGGAGGGGAGCCAAGAAGAAGGCCACCTTGTCCACGATTCCCTCGGAAAGGGCGGAGGCGTGGATTTCCGCGCCCCCCTCGATGAGGACGCTGGTGATCTCCCGGGCCACCAGCGCCTGCATCAACGCCGCAAGGGAAATGCGTCGGGCGCTCTGCTCCAGGACCAAAACCGTGGCCCCGGCCTCCCGGAGACGCTCCACCTTGTAGGCGGGAGCCTTCGGGCCCACCGCGACCAGCGTGGGGGCAGCCGAGGCGGAATTGATGACGCGGGCTTTCGCCGGCAGCCGGGCCAGGTTGTCCACGATCACCCGCACCGGGTCCCGCTGCCCCGGCACACCCAGGCGTGTCGTGAGGAGGGGGTCATCCCGGAGGATGGTCCCGATCCCCACCAGGACCGCATCCACCTCGTTGCGCATCTCGTGGACCCGGCGGCGGGCCTCTTCCCCCGTGATCCAGCGGGACTCCCCCGTCACGGTGGCGATCTTCCCGTCGAGGCTGATAGCCGCCTTCAGGGTGACGAACGGACGGCCGCTGGTCATGTACGTGAAGAAGACCTCGTTGAGGCGAACTGCCTCGGCTTCCAGGAGCCCTACATCCGCTCTGAGCCCGGCCTCCCGAAGCAGGGTCAGCCCGCGGCCGCCCACCTGGGGATTCGGGTCCAGCGTCGCCGCGACGACCCGCCGGACTCCGCTGGCCACGATCCGGGGACCACAGGGGGGGGTTCTCCCCTGGTGGCAGCAGGGCTCCAGGGTGACGTAGAGGGTGGCGCCCCGTGCCGCCTCGCCCGCCGCCTCCAGGGCGACCACTTCGGCGTGTGGGGCCCCGGCGCGGGCGTGGAAGCCCTCTCCGAGGATGCGGCCATCCTTCACCAGCACCGCCCCGACCATCGGGTTCGGGCTCACACGGCCCCGTCCCGCCAGGGCCAGCTCGAGGGCGCGGACCATGAAGGCCCGATCGCTGAGATCTTCCTTCACCATAGGACCTCAGGAAAGTACGTGAATTTCAAGGAGTTACCGTGCCAGCCTAGCACTCGCCTCTGGGTGTGTCAAGCAAGCGCGGGCTCAGTCCGGCAGGAAGGCTGTGGCGAAGGCGGTGGGGGAGAAGGGGGTGAGGTCCTCCACGTCTTCCCCCACACCGAGGAAACGAACCGGGACCCGCAGCGCCTCCACGATCCCGAGAATGGCCCCCCCCTTCGCGGTCCCGTCCAGCTTCGTCAGGACGAGACCGGTGAGGGGGGCGACCAGGTGGAATTCCCGAGCCTGGGGGAGCGCGCTCATCCCCGTGGTCGCGTCGAGCACCAGGAGGACCTCGTGGGGGGCGCCCGGGCACTCCTTCCCTAGCACCCGAGTCATCTTGCGAAGCTCCTCCATCAGGTTTCGCTTGGTGTGGAGGCGCCCGGCGGTGTCAATGAGGATCCGATCCCCGCCCCTGGCGCGGCCGGCCTGCAGCGCATCGAAGACGACGGCCACCGGGTCCGCTCCTGCCTGGTGGGCGATCACCTCGGCGCCACTCCGGTCTCCCCATGCCTTGAGCTGGTCAATGGCGCCTGCGCGGAAGGTGTCGGCCGCGGCCAGGAGGACTTGGTCTCCCGAGGCCACCGCACGGTGGGCCAGCTTGCCGATGGTGGTGGTTTTCCCGGAGCCGTTGACTCCGAGGACCAGGACGACCCAGGGCTTGACCGGGGGACGGGGGTGTGACTCCGGGACCGTGAGGCGGCTCACGATCTCCTCCCGGAGGGCGGCCCGGACTGCGGTGAGATCCGGGAGGCTGCCTGTCTGCGCTCGACGCCGCAGGGACTGCAGAATCGCCGCCGCCACCGTCACACCGGTATCCGCCTGGAGAAGGGCCTCCTCCAGTCCCTCCAGGGCGGCGGGATCCAGCGGTCCGCTCCCGAAGAGTGCCGAGGCCTGGGCTCGGAGAGCCTGCCGGGTCTTCTGGAGGCCGGCCCGGAGGCGGGTGAGGAGGTTCGTGCCTTCGGCCATGGAGGGAACTCAGGCGAGGGCGGCGTTGAGGGCGAAACCAACCTTGCGGGCTTCGAAGAGGGCCTGACCGAGGTTGCCGTCCCGCTCCAGGAGGAGGACGAGGCCGTAGTTGCCCCGCAGAGGGACGAGAAGGAGCGATCCCCCCTCGGCGTCGAGGATGGATGCCCGGAGGGGCCCGCCGCCGAGGCGGGGGGTGACGGTCGCGAGCTCCCGGAGGAGGAGACTGCAGCGGGCACCCAGGTCTTCCCCGTTGATCTCCGGACCGGTCAGGGCGGAGCCCAGCAGGATGCCATCGGGGTCGAGGAGGACACAGCCGCGAACCCCGGCCGTCCGTTCCAGGAGGCTCCGGAGAGCTGCGTCGAAGTTCATGAGACCCCCGCGGGAACCGGCCGGGCCGAGGGATCCTGGGCGAGCGCCATGGAGACGACCTTGGAGACTCCCGGCTCCTCCATGGTGACTCCGTAGAGGATGTCGGCTGCCTCCATGCTCCGGGGGTGATGCGTGATGATGATTGTCTGGGTGGTAGCGGCCAGCTCTCGCAGCAGGCCGAGGAAGCGTTCCACGTTGGGCTCGTCGAGGGCGGCGTCCACTTCATCCAGGAGGCAGAAGGGGCTGGGCCGGACCGAGAAGAGGGCCATGAGGAAAGCCAGGGCGCCCAACGCCTTCTCGCCGCCGGAGAGGAGGTTGAGGTTCACCATCCGCTTCCCGGGAATCCGGACCCGGATCTCCACGCCCGCCTCCCCCTCCACCTCTTGCAGGTACAGCTCCGCCTCCCCCCCGTTGAAGAGGCGCTGCCAGTAGCGGGTGAAGTGGCGGGTGACCTCCTCCAGGGTGGCCGTGAAGCGGCCGGCGATGGTGCGCTCGATCTCCGCGATGGTCGCCCGCAGGGAATCCACCGAGGCCCGCAGGTCCGCCGCTTGGCTCCCCAGGAACTGCACGCGCTCGCTCAGGGCGGCGAACTCCTCGAGCGCGGCCATGTTCACGGGACCCGCATCCCTCAGCTTCTCCTTCAGCGTCTCCAGCTCGGCCCGGACCGCCTCCGGCTCATGCCCCACGTCGGCGAAGCGCGCGGCGCCCTCCTCCAGGGTGCAGCCGGTCTCCTCCTGGAGGCCCTGGCGCAGGAGCGTCAGCTCCGTCTGGATCTCGGCCTCCCGCGCCCCGCCCCGCGCGACCCGTTCCGCCGCCTCGGCCTCGCGGCGTCGGGCCTGGCGGAGGCTCTCCTCTTCTTCCCGTAGCTGCTCGAGCGCCGCCGCCCGGACCTCCTGTCTGGCCCGGACAGCCTCGGCTGCCGCCGCTTCGTCCCGGCGTGTCGTGAGAAGCCGCTCCCGGACGGCGGTGGCCTCCGCCTCCAGCGCGGTGTGCCGGCTGAGCGTCTCCGCCACCTCGCGCTCCGCCCGGTCTCGCTCCGTCTCGGCCCCCTCCCGCTCCTGTTGGAGGCGGGCCAGGGCCTGCTCACTGGCCTCCCGCCGCTCGGCCAGGGCCCCGAGGGTCACCCGGGCCTCACCGGCGGCGGCCCGCACGGCCTCCCGCCGCTCCTGCGCTGCCTTCAGCTCGGCCTCGGATGCGGCTGCTTCCTCCTGCAGACGCACCTCCTCGGCCTCCAGGGAAGCCGCGCCCTGCTCGGCGGCCTGCCGTTCCTGGCGGACCCGGGCCAGTTCCCCCTCGTGAACACTGAGCTCGGAGGCGAACAGCTCGATCTGGCTCGAGACCCGGGATCCCTCAGCCCGGGCCTCCGCGAAGGCCCGTTCCGCCTCGCGCCGCTCTCGCTCGGCCGCCTCCAGGGCCTCCCCCAGCTCCCGCAACCGCCGCTCCATCTCCGCCAACGCCTCCGCGCCCCGCTCACAGGCAGCCTCGCTCTCGGCCAGGGCCAGGGCCTGGGCTTCCCGCTCCGCGGCCAGCTCGGCCAACTGGCGGCGCCGGGTGAGCAGGCCCCCCGCCTGGGGGCTTCCCCCCGTCAGGACCCCACGATCCGTGAGGACCTCTCCGGCGAGCGTGGCCATGGCCCAGGGCACATCGAGGAGCGGGGCCAGGGCGAAGGCCGTGTCCAGGTCCTCCACCACCAGGGCATCCCCGAGCAGGCGGGCCAGGGTCTCCGCCGCTTCCGGAGCCGCCTGGACGAGGGCGGTCGCGGGGCCGACAACACGGGCCTCCGGCGGCAGTGGCGGCCAGGTGCGGGCACGGAGGTGCCTGGCCGGCAGTAGGAGCGTGGCCCGCCCCGGGGCCGCCCCGCCCAGGTGGGCAAGCGCCGCCCGCGCCTCGGCCACCCCCGTTGTCAGGAGGCCCTGCATGAGCCCCGCGAGCAGCGCCTCGATGGCCCGCTCATAGGGTGCCGGGACCCGGACGACCTCGCTGAGGGCCGCCCGGATGGCGGCCCCGACGCGGGTCCCCCTCTGGCGCTCCCCCAGTAAGTGGCGAGCCCCTTCTTCAAAACCGGCAAAGGTCTGCTCAAGATCTTGCAGGGCCTGGAGCCGGCTCTCTACCCGGCCCAGGTCCTCCCGCTGCCGGAGACGCTTCTCGCTCGCCGTCTCCAGGGCGCGGGCTGCCGCGGCCCGTTCCTCCTGGGCTCCCGTCCGCTCCCGGGTCAGCGAGGCAAAGCTCGCCTCGGCCTGTGCGAGACGGGCGGCGGCGTCGGCCAGGCGTCCCTCCAGCGAGCGATGGCCGGCGCGACTCCCGTCTAACTGCCCTCTCGCACGCGCGGCAGCCGCCCGCAGCTCGGCCTCGCGGTTCGTGAGGTTCCGGACCCGGTTTCGCTCCGTGGCCAGGGCGGCCGCGTGGGTGATCAGGGCCCGGCGCGCGCTCTCGGCCCGCGCCGTCGCGTCCGCCACACGGACCTCGAGCGCCGCCCGGTCGGCTCCGAGGCTCTGGAGTGCGGCTTCCCGGTCCCGGAGGGCGGAGAGCAGGTCCCCCCCCCGCGCCTCCTCTTGGGCGGCCTCGGCCCCGAGGCTGGCGATCCGCTCGACCAGGCGGGCGATGGTCTGGCGGAGGTCCGTGTCCCGCTCCCGGAGGGTCACCATCTGGAGCGCTAGGTGCTTCAACTCGCCTTCATCCCGCTCCAGCGCCGTCCCCAGGCGGAAGAGCCCTTCCTGGGCGGCCGCGATGGTCCGCTCCTCCGTGAGGTCGGCCAACCGGGCCGCCTCCACCCGGGCCTCCATCCCCTGCATCTCGGCTGCGAGAGCGTTCCGAGCCTCCTGGGCGCTGCGAGACTCGGTCGCGGCGGCTGCTGCTCCCTGGAGGAGGCGGGATCCCTCCTGGATGCGGAGCCAGAGGCGGAGCTCGGCAGCCCTGTCCTGGAGGACCTTGACGCGTTCCGCCTTGCGTGCCTGCCGCTGCAGTGAGGCCCGCTGTCGCTCTAGCTCCCCAAGGATATCTGCGACGCGGGTGAGGTTTTGCTCCGCTGCGGCGAGCTTAGTGAGGGCCGCGTGCCGTCGGACCTTGTACTTCATGATGCCGGCCGCCTCCTCCAGAAGGGCGCGGCGGTCGGCCGGGCGGGAGGCGATCAGGGACTGGATCTTCCCCTGCTCGATGAGGGCGTAGGGCTCAGCCCCGAGGCCCGTGTCCAGGAACAAGTCGGTGATGTCCCGGAGACGACAGGGGGTGTTGCTCCGGAGGTACTCGCTCTCGCCTGAGCGGTACAGGCGCCGGCCAACGCTCACCTCGGTGTAGGGGGTGAGGAGGGTTCCGCTGTCGTTCTGGAGAGTGAGGACGACTTCCGCCATGCCCACGGGCTTGCGGAGGGTGTTTCCGGCGAAGATCAGGTCTTCCATCCGGTCCCCGCGGAGGAGCTTTGCGCTCTGCTCCCCGAGGACCCACCGGATGGCATCGGCAATGTTGCTCTTCCCGCACCCGTTCGGGCCGACAATGGCAGTGATGCCTGGCTGGAACTGAATCGAAATTTTTTCAACAAAGGACTTGAAGCCGACAAGCGTAACCTCTGAAAGATACATAGGTCTCCAACACACAGAAACTTGCCGACGTGAAGTCGGCGGGACGCTACCATACCGTTTTACAGCGTGTCAAGGATAAAACAACAAAATCCGGGGGGCGCAGGCGCTTTCGACCACAATATCTTGGGTCTGGGGCGGACGGCGGCCAGTGAGCCAGACGTGCTCGCCCAGCATGGTCCGGCAGAGGAATTGGCGACAGGATCTCCACGCAGGGTGTTCGGGTCGGGTGTCGGGTTCGCCTGCTGGATCCGCACCTATTATTCCTTTTATTCCTTGCGTGGCATCTGCAGGGATGGCCCCGGACACCTAGGGGGTGTCGGCCTTGACAGCGCTGGGGCCCTTCGGTAGGCTCTGGCTCGCGCAGGACGAGCCGAGGAGAGTGCGCCATGACAGCGGGGATCGTCAAGATTACGGACCAGGATTTTGACCGCCAGATCAAGGAGGGCGGACTGACCCTCGTGGATTTTTGGGCGGAGTGGTGCGGTCCCTGTCGCGTCATTGCTCCCATCCTGGAGGACCTGGCCCGCGAGTATGCGGGCCGGCTGACCATTGCCAAGCTGAACGTGGATGAGAACCGGGACATCCCGGCCCGCTTCGGGATCCGGAGCATCCCCACCCTCCTCATCTTCAAAGGAGGGGCGCGGGTGGATCAGGTCATCGGGGCCGTGCCGAAGGGGGTCCTGAAGTCGAAGATTGATCAACACCTGTAGCGTGAGTCCAACGAATTGTGCCTAACGCTCACGCGACGGCGGGGGTGGCGGGCCAAATGACGAGCATCACGAGGCCCG
>JAKEHP010000514.1 GCA_022614955.1 Candidatus Methylomirabilota bacterium | reverse complement strand
GCGGCGGGCCTATTCTAATGAAGAGGAGGGGTTACTGCCAGTAGCCGGGCTGCCAGGACCAGCCCCAGTGGGTCCAGGCCCACTGGCCGGGGACCCAGACTGGCGCCGGGGCGTAGCCCCACCATGCGCCGTACCGCGGATAGTCGTAGGGACGGTGGCCCCCAGCACGGCCCCAGTAGGGATAATGATGGCCCCAGGAGGGGTGATGGCGATAGCCCCAGTCGTGCCCGCGATGCCCCCGGTCCCTATCATCATGGTCCCGCCCGGAATAACCCCGATTTCCCGAGTCCCCACTGTTCCAGGAGCGCGTCCCCGAGCGGTGAGACTCGATCTGGACGCTGCCGGCGCTGGCCACGGCGGGCGCCATGAACCCGGCCACGAGCGACAGCGCCGCGCCCACCCCGGCCAGCCGAGCCCATCGGCTTCTCGTCTTGCCCATCGCGATGCCTCCTTCTCTTCTCATTGTGCCACCTTAGACGCCGGCCCGCGAGGCGACATTCTGCCTTCCGCCCCGACATCCGGGGGTCTCGGCCGAGGAGGCGCGGGCCGCCCTCCGGGGGCGGCATGTCAGGCCCCGTGGGATTAGGAGACCCTTCGGATTACAATGAGGCGTCAACCAGCGCTGGCAGCGCCGGCAGTGCTGGCTGGAGGCACGATGCTGTCTCGTGGTCGGCCCCGGGGCCACCTCTTCCGGAAGTACGTCGTCTTCGTCGTGAGCCTCGTGAGCGGCGCGCTGCTCGCGAGCGGGCTCACCGAGATCTACTTCTCCTTCCAGGAGAACAAGACCGCCCTCGTCAGCATTCAGCGGGAAAAGGCCCAGGCGGCCGCCTCCAAGATCGAGCAGTTCATCAAGGAGATCGAGCGACAGGTCGGCTGGGCGAGCCAGCCCCAGATCGGCGCCCGTCCGGCCACGCTGGACCTCCGGCGCTTCGACTACTTGAGGCTCCTGCGCCAGGTCCCGGCGATCACCGAGATCAGCCAGCTCGACGGGTCGGGGAGAGAGCAGCTCCGGGTCTCCCGCCTCGCGATGGACGTCGTGGGGAGCCAGACCGACTTCTCGGCCGAGCCGAGGTTCCGCGAGGCCAAGG
>JAKEHP010000513.1 GCA_022614955.1 Candidatus Methylomirabilota bacterium | reverse complement strand
GTGTACCGCCAGAACTACGAGGGGGCGCCGTTCGTGATGACGTTCGACATCATCGCGTCGAATGAAGGCACGCCGTGGTCCCGCTCGCTCGTGCCCGTGCGGAGTGATGTGTACTTCGTGGGCCGGGCGGGGCTCTACGTGGTGCGGGGGGGCCTGCAGGTGATCCCCCTCGGTGCGGGCCAAGTGTGGCGGAAGCTCTTCGACTTCAAGTACCAGAACGAGTCGATCTCGACTCTCCGCGGCACGGTGGTCGAGGAGGAGTCGACGGTCGTTGGGACGTACGACCCCCAGTCCAACCTGATCGTCTGGCTGCTCCGCCCCAAGGGGGAACTTTTCTTCACGGGCGTCCGGCTGCTGTGGTATTCGATCGACGAGGACCGCTTCGGGTGGGCCAACGTCACGATCCCCGGCGGCCAGACCCTCGTCCAGCTCGTTGGCACCCCCAACGTGCAGGACGCCTCACCCCACTTCCTCCGTGGCCTCTCGGCCCTAACCTTCGTCTCCGCCGGCAAGCCCCGGATGCGGCTCTTCGAGTCGCCCCGCACCGAGGCGGTAACCCTCAAGACCGAGATCCTCTCCTCGGAGGCGGTGGCCCAGTTCGACCTCCAGAGCCGGGACATCCAGATCAACGCCGTGCGCCCGATCTTCCTCTCGTCGGGGGCGGGATCGTTCGAGGACTTCATCACCGGCACGGTCGAGGCGGGGGAGGACCCCCAGCTCTCCGACGTGCGGATGTCGACCTCGTTCACCTCCGCCGACCAGGACGACGACGGGTGGTTCCCCGTGGGCCCTCCGACGATGGGTGGTTATCATCGCTTCACCTGGAACTTCCCGACTCTCTACAACCTGACCCTACTCTCACTCACCGGGTTCGAGGTGCGGTGGGAGGTGCGGGGAAAGAGGTAACGTGTTCCGCGTCCCCCGCGACGTCAAGGACGAGACCCAGCTCTCAACCTTTCTTGAGGCGGCGAAGAACTACCTCGCGGACGAGTATTTCACCAGGAAGTTCTCCTCGGTCGACTTCCGCCCCGATGACGCCTCGGCCGGGCCCTCGTTCATCTACCCGACCAACAACCGGGCCGGCGTGTGGGCGTACGATGCCGCCTTGGAGGAGCGGGCGATGCGGACCTTCCCCCGCCCCGACCTCTGGATCAACGGCGACTTCCGGGTGCGGATGTGGTACTCGGGGGGGACGGCCGCGGCGGGCACCAACATCGTGTGGCAGGTGAAGGTCGTGGGGCACTCCGAGACCGGCAACCTCTCGGCTGGCACCCTGCTCGTCACCCAGACGATCACCGCCCCCGGCCCCGTCGTGGCGGAGGACCTCGACGTGACTGAGTTCTACGTGCTCACCGCCCCGATCACGGCCGCGTACGAGTTGCTGAACGTGGAGGTCGCCCGCCGGGGCATCGACGGCTCCGACAACTACGCGGGGGAGGGGTACTTCGTGGCACTGACTTTGCAGTACTACCCCCGCGACCGGCAGTGAGATGAGGTCCAAGCCCAAGGTTGTCATCCGTCCCCTCTGGCCCACCGAGCTGCCGCAGTGTGCCGAGCTGGGCGAGGCGTACTGCCGAGAGATGGACGTGCCGGGAGGGTTCGTGCCGGCCTTCTTCATCCAGACCTGGCAGAACCTCTTCTCCGCCGGCTCGGCCCGGGTGTTCGGGGCGTGGGACGAGGACCGCCGGCTGGTGGGGGTCTTCCTCGGCCTAGTGGTGCCCGATCCTCACAACGGGGAGACGGTCGGACACCAGGTGAACTGGTTCGTCCTGCCGGAGTTTCGGGGGATCGGGCTGGACCTGATGATGCGCTGGCTGGACGAGCTGCAGGACGAGGGGGTCCACCGCTTCGTCGTAGGCGCCTTCCGCGGCCCGCACGAGAAGGCCCTCGACCGGCTGTACCGGCGGATTGGGCTCGAGAAGCTCGAGACCCACTACGTGGGCTACTTGCCGTAGCCCGGCGACTGGGGTAGTGTCCCCCCCAGAGGACTTCTTCAGTGCCTGCTGCGCTCCCAGTTGTTGCCACCCTCGCCGGGGCCTACTCGGGCCACCAGCAGGCCCGGGCCGCCAACCGCCCGCGCACCACGACCGGCTCCACGACCTCCCAGCAGCATCTCGAACCGTACGGAGGCTACGGCAACCTCGACTTCATGCTGGACGAGGCCAGGAACGTGTACGGGAACCGGCCGTGGGAGCCGTTCCAGCATGAGGCCCTCCAGGCGATGCGCGGCCGGGCGGGCATTGGGGGCGGCGGTGGTGGTCACAACCAGCCGACGCTCCCTCCGCGGCCGGGGCCGGCCCCCACCGAGCGTGAGGGACGCGGCGGGCGTGAGGGGCGCGGCGGTAGGGGCGGGGGCGGCGACTCCCTCGGGGGCCTCCGCGCCTTTGGGGACTACATCGGGGGCTACCACGTCACCCCCTCCGAGTGGATGCTCCCCACCCTCCGCGGTGACTACCTCGACCTCGAGTCGAACCCCTACCTCCAGGACGTCGTGGACTCCTTGCAGCGGGAGTCCCAAGAGACCTACGAGAACTCGATCGTGCCCCAGCTCGACGCGGAGTACGCCCGCGCCGGCCGGTTCGGCTCTGGGTTCTACGGCCAGGCGCAGGCCACGGCGAACGAGGAGTACAACGAGGCCGTCCAGGACACGGTCTCCCGCATGCTCTCCGAGCAGTACGGCTCGGAGCGGGACCGCATGATGCAGGCGCTGGGGTTGATGTCCCAGGAGGACGCCGCAGCCCGGGGCACGCTCGGGGACGTCCGCCAGTCCGAGATCGCCCGCCAGGCCCAGATCCGCTCGGCCCAGATCCAGGCCGCCGCGGCCAGGCACGCGGCCGACGCGGCCGCCGCCGCCTCCCGGTACGGGGTGGATGCCTCGTCCGGCATCGCCCGTCAGCAGATGCAGAACGCGATGTTGATGGACTACTACGGGGCTCTCGGCCAGCAGTCCGCGGTGCCCGGCGCCTACCTCCAGGATTACGCGAACATGGTTCTTCCCATCGCGCAGGGGTTCGGCACCCAGTACAGCCAGGGGACGCAGTCGGAGACCGTGCCCGGTGCGGGCGTCAACCCGTGGGGGGCCGCCTTGATGGGTGGCGTTGGTGGATTCGGTACGGGGCTGGGCCTGCAGGGG
>JAKEHP010000512.1 GCA_022614955.1 Candidatus Methylomirabilota bacterium | reverse complement strand
CTCGCGGATCTTGGCCAGCAGGACGCGCGGGCTGAAGGGCTTAGCAACGTAGCCGTCGCAGCCGGCCTCCCGCGCCTTGGCCTCGTCGCCGCTCAACGCATAGGAGGTCACAACGATGATCGGGATGTGGCGGAGCGCAGGGTTGGCCTTGATCCGGCGCGTCGCCTCGTGGCCGTCCAGGCCGGGGAGCTGGATGTCCATGAGAATCAGGTCGGGGCGCTGCGTCTCCGCCATGCTCACCCCCTCTTCCCCTGTGACCGCCTCAATCAGGTCATAGCCGGCGCTCGTGAGGAGGTCCCGCACGATCCGCCGGTTGTCCTCCTGGTCCTCGATCACCAGGATCCGCTTGCTCATTTCGCCTCCGTCTGCCGTTCGACCCGGATCGGCACCGTGAACCAGAAGGTCGAGCCCTGCCCCAGGTGCGACTCCACCCCGATGCGCCCCCCGTGCAGCTCGATGATCTGCTTGGCGATCGAGAGCCCGAGACCGGTTCCGCCCTTCTTCCGGGTGCTGGAGGTGTCGGCCTGCTGGAACTCCTCGAAGATCTTCGCCTGATCGGCGGGAGCGATGCCCGGGCCCGTGTCGGCCACGGCGACCCGGAAGGTGCCGTCGGCGGCCCGCACCTCCACCCGGACCTCGCCGGTGTCGGTGAACTTGATGGCGTTGCCGACCAGATTCAGGAGGACCTGGGTGAGGCGGCGTTCGTCGCCCCGGCCGGGGGGGAGGTCGGGGGGCAGGATGGCCTTCAAGGCGAGGTGTTTCTCGGCCGCCAGGGCCTCGACGGCGGTCACGACCGTCTGCACGACCTGCTTGAGGGAGTAGTCGCTGAGCGACAGGGTGAGCTGCCCTGCCTCGATCTTGGACAGGTCGAGCACGTCGTTGATCAGCCCGAGGAGGTGGCGGCCGCTCTTCTCCAGGCGCTCCAGGACCGCCCGGACCTTGGCGGGCACCTCGCCGTAGATGCTGTCCAGGATGAGTTCTGTATAGCCCAGGATGGCGTTCAGGGGGGTGCGCAGCTCGTGGCTCATATTGGCGAGGAATTGGGACTTGTGCTTGCTGGCGATCTCGAGCTGCCGGCCCTTCTCCTCGATCTCGCGGAAGAGCCGCGCGTTCTGGATCGCCAGGACCGACTGGGTGGCGAAGGTCTGGAGGAGGTTCACGACTTCGGGGGAAAAGCTCCCCGTCTCCTTCCGCGAGACGAACAGGCCTCCCACGATCCGCTCCTCGAAAAGCAGCGGAACGGCAAGGAGAGACCGATACCCGAATCGTGCCAAGACTGGCCGGACCCGGGATCCCACAGCTACATGCTCATCCAGGATGTCGGGAACCTGGACCGGTGCCCGGGTGGCTGCGGCCGTCCCGACCACCCCTTCCCCAAGACGGATCGGCAGGGCCCGCCGCGCCTCAACCATCTCCGCTTCCATCCCGTGGGCGGCCCGGAGATGGAATTCCTCCCTGACGTCGTCATACTCGTAGATGACTCCCCCGTTGGTCCCCGAAAGCTGCACCGCGCGGGCGATAATGGTGGTCAGCACCGTCTGCAAGTCGAGCGTGGAGCTGACCGCCTGGCTGACTTCGCCCAGGGCCTTGAGTTCCTCCACCGATCGCGCCAGCTCGCGGGTCCTATCCGCAATCTTCTGTTCCAAGTTAGTGTACGACTCCTGGAGCTGACCGGCCATGCTGTTGAACTCCTCGGCCAGGGCCTGGAGTTCATCTCCCGTCCTGATCTCCAGGCGATGGTCGAGGTCACCGCTGCCGATCCGCGCGGCCCCCCGCCGGAGCACCTCCACAGGGCCAACCACCCGGCGGCCGATGATGAAGCTTGCGAGAACGGCCATGCCGAGCCCAACCAGGAGTAGGACAGAAGTTCTGAGAATGGAGGCGTACAGGGGCGCGTAGGCCTCGCTGGCCGGCCGTTCGACAAGCACCGCCCAACCCAGGCCGGGAATCGGGGCATAGGCCGGGAAGACCTTCTGGCCGGCCAGGTTGGGCTGAGCGGCGAGAAGACCCGGCGTGCCGGCCAGCGCCGCCTTCACCTGGCCGAGATCCCTGAGGTTCCGCTTTTCGAGGACGAAACTGATGTCAGGGTGGGCGATCAGGTTCCCCTCACCCGAGACTACATAGGCGTACCCGGCCCGGCCCACCCTGATCCCCGAGACGACGTCCCAGATATATTTAAGGTTGACTTCGCCGATCAGGACACCCGCCACGTCCCCGGGAAAGGGCTCGATGGGGACGGCGACGCTCATGTACGGCTCGGAATCTCTCACGAAGTACACCTGGCTGAAGAAGGACTTGCCCGTCCGGGCCCGGATGAACGCTTCGGCCGAGGAGCGATCCGCCAGGTCCTCCGGAAGAACCGTCCGGACTCGGGACACCTTGATCTGTTCGCGGCCGCGAGAGTCCAGCGCCGCCGCCTCGGTGATCGCCGGGGCGACCTTCAGCAGCTTGATGAGCTCGAACCGGTACGCCCCCGTCAGGCCGGCGGCCACGATCGCTTGCGTCTGCGTGGAGACCCGCATCGTCTTCTCGATGTCCCGGACGAACTGCTGAATCTTGAAGGCGGCCCCTTGGGCCATCTCTTGCTGCAGCGCCCCAATGGCCTCGACGCTCTCGCGGTAGCGGAAGAAGAGCTCGACCGCGCCGCTGGCGATCAGCCCTCCACTCACCAGGAGGAGGGCGATCCCGAACGTCCGCCGGAGCAGCCGGCCAGGCTGGCGGGTCATCGGACCACCCGGTCGGCCCGATACAGCACCTCCGGCGCGATCGTGAGTCGCAGGGTCCGCGCGACTTTCAGATTGATGGCGAACTCGATCTTCGTATTCACCTCCACCGGGATCCCGGCCGGGCTCGCCCCCTTGAGGATTTTGTCCACCAGACGCGCCGCTTGCCGGCCCGATTCGTACGTGTTCGGACCGTAACTGGCGAGGCCGCCCCGCTCCACATACCATGGTGAATCGAACATCGCCGGGATCGCCATCTTCGATGTGGCCTCCAGCACGAAGCCGGGGATGTTCAAGGAGAGGGAGCGCGGCGCCAGGATCCCGGCCACCTCCCCCTGCCGGGTTTGGCCGAGCGTCCGCTGCGCCTCCTCCTGGCTCCGCACGGGCTTCTCCACCAGCACCATCCCGAGGCGGCGGGCGGCATCGCGGTACACCTTGGCCTCCGCCGCGGAGAAGGCCTCGGTCGGGTCGTAGGAGAACAGGACCCGCTTCAGGCCAGGAACGATCTCTCGGAAGACTTCCAGGCGCTTCGGGGCCAGCTCGAGGTCCTGGTTTGTCACCCCGGTGATGTTGCCGCCCGGCCGGGCGAAGCTCTGGATTAATCCGAACCCCACGGGATCCTCTCCGCCGGCGATGACGATCGGGATCCGGCTGGTCGCCATCTGGGCCGCCTTCGCCGCGGTCGGATTCGAGGTGAAAAGGAGGTCCACCCCCTGCTGAACGAGCTCTCGAGCGGCCGCGGGAAGGGCAGCCATGTCTCCTTGTGTGAAACGGACACCGATGACGAAGTGCTCGTTCTCGCGGTATCCGAGCTCCTGTAGGCCATCCCGCAGCCCAACCACGGCTGGCGTGGGGCCCCAGGAATCCGTCAGCGCCCCGATGCGGACGGGGGCGGCGCGCTCCGCCCCGACCGCGCCGCCGGTGATCAGCCCGACGCTCACCACGAGGAGCGAGATCCCGAAGGTCTGACGGAGCAGCCGCCCGCGGCGCCCGCCTCGACTCGTGGAGCGTGCCGAATGACCGCCAGCCGAGCCTGTAGGAGCGAAGGACTCGCTCATCGTGGTCTCCCGGGGATCGTCGGCTCCGCCAGAAGGGCCTGGATGAGCGCCCGGCCCTGCGCGGCCCCCCAATCCCGGGACCCGATGGTGCGCGCGAGCGCCCGCCCGTCCCGGCCGATCAGGAAGGTGGTGGGGAGGCCAATCACGCCGTACAACGCCTGAATCTTGCCGTTCGGGTCGACGACGAGGGGGAAGGTCAAGCCCAGTTCCTTGGCGTAGCCCGAGATGGCGGATGTCTCCTCCCGGACGTTGATCCCGAGGATGGTGAGTCCCTTCCCACCGAAGTCACGGTGCAGTTGCTCAAACACCGGCATCTCGGGTCGGCACTCCAGGCACCAGGTCGCCCAGAAGTTCAGGAGGACAACCCTCCCCCGCAGGCGCGCCAGCGACACCGTCTTGCCCTCGAGGGTCTTCCCACTGAACTCGGGAGGAATCTCACCGGGCGGGTAGCCGGCCAGGTCGAGCGCCTTCAGCAGGCCCGGCGCCGGAGCTGCACTCAGGGCAGGAGGTCCGAGAGCAATCCCAAGGACGACAAGCCCCCACGTGATGGCGCATGCCCCGACGAGCGCAAGCGGGTGTGAACTCCCTGTTTGCGGAACCACCTACGGCTTCCCCGAGATCGCTCGCACCGCTTCCAGGGCCGGCTTGGTCGGAAATTCACCGTCGAACAGCCACTTAGCCCTCACAATCCCCTGCTGATCCACGAGAAACACCGACCGGCGCGCCGTGATCTGAGTATTCGGATTGAGCACCCCGTAACTCCGAATGGTCTCCAGTTTTGGAAAGTCACTGAGAAGGGGGTACGGAAGCCTGAGCGAGTCCGCCAGCGTCTTCTGAGAGAAGGGATTGCTGGCGCCAATTCCGAGATTCTGAACGTTCAGTTCCTGGAACTTGCTGTACTCGGCCTTCCTGGCCGAGAGGTTCGCCACTCAGGTTGGAACGAAATCCGCGGAATAGAACTCGATGAGCACCAGGTTCTTCCCCCGGAACTGACCCAGGCTGATTTTCTCCCCCGTGGTGCTTGGGAGCGTGAAGTCCGGTGCCTGCTCTCCGACCTCCAGCGCACTGGCCACGCCCGCGCCAACTCCTGCCCATACACCTGCCAGCAGCACGCCCAACACACAGAGCCTTCCTATTTGCCTCGCCAGAGTTTTCATCTCACCATCCCCCTCTCTTGTTCTCCATTGGCCATTGGCTTCGTCGTGAGCTTGGCCGAACGGTCGTTGGTCATTCGCCTCGCGCGAGTCCCTCCCCGGAGCTTCCGCCGGCTCATCGGAAGATCCGGTCGGCCCGATACAACACCTCCGGCGCGATCGTGAGCCCCAAGGCCCGAGCGACCTTCACATTGATGGCGAATTCGATCTTCGTATTCACCTCCACGGGGATCCCGGCGGGGTTCGCCCCCTTGAGGATCTTGTCAACCAGGCGCGCGGCCTGCCGGCCCGACTCGTGAGAGTTCTCAGCGTAACTGGCGAATCCACCGCGCTCCACATACCACGTCCCAGTGAACATAGTTGGGACCCCCCGCAGGGTTGCGGCCTCCAAAATAAAACCGGGAATGTTCAACGAGATACCACGGGGCTTCAGGATTCCATCCACATCGCCCTTCCGGACCTGGGCGAGCGTGGCCTGCGCTTCCTCCTGAGTTTGAACCGGCTTCTCCACCAGCACAATCCCGAGGCGGCGGGCGGCGTCACGGTACACCCTCGCCTCCGCCACGGCATAGGAATCGGTCACATTATAGGGGAGGAGGACCCGCTTCAGACTCGGGATGATCTCCCGGAACACTTCCAGCCGCTTCGGGGCCAACTCGAGGCTCAGGCCGGTCACCCCTGTAATGTTACCGCCGGGCTTGGCGAAGGCCTGAACCAGTCCGAGCCCCAAGGGGTCGCCCACGTCGGTGAAGACGATGGGGATCCGGTTGGTAGCCGCCTGGGCCGCTTTCGCCGCGTTCTCGTCCGAGGTGAAGATGAGGTCTACCCCTTGCTGGACCAGCTCCCGAGCGGCCGCAGGAAGGGCTGCCCCGTCTCCCTGCGTGAATCGGACGCCGATGACGAACTGCTCGTTCTCGCGATACCCCAGCTCCACGAGGCCGTCCCGCAGGCCCACGATTGCTGGCGTGGGTCCCCACGATTCCGTCAGCGCACCGATCCGGACGGGTCCGGTGCGCTCCGCCGCCCCCGCGCCACCCGCGAGCAATCCACTGGTGACCAGGAACGCGAACAGGGCGAAGCCGAGTACCATCCTGGCGTCTCCCAAGGGAAGACCGCGGCAGGCTATCCGCGCGCCCCCCTACTGCTCCACCCGCACCGGCACCGTGAACCAGAAGGTGGAGCCTGTGCCGAGGCTCGACTCCACCCCGATGCGCCCCCCGTGCAGCTCGATGATCCGCTTGGCGATGGCGAGGCCGAGGCCGGTGCCCCCCTTCGGCCGGGTGGGGGAGCTGTCGGCCTGCTGGAACTCCTCGAAGATCTTCTCCTGGTCGGCCGGGGCGATCCCCGGGCCTGTGTCGGCCACCGCCACCCGGAAGGCGCCATCGGCGGCCTTTGCCTCCACCCGGACCTCCCCGGCCTCGGTGAACTTGATGGCGTTGCCGACAAGGTTCAGGAGGACCTGGGTGAGCCGGCGTTCGTCCCCCCGGCCAGGGGGGAGGTCGCGGGGGAGGGCGACCTTGAGGGCGAGGTGTTTCTCGGCCGCCAGGCCTTCCACGGCCAGGACAACCGTCTGGATCACCTGCTTGAGGGAGTAGTCAGTGAGGGCGAGGGTGAGCTGCCCCGCCTCGATCTTGGAGAGGTCGAGGACATCGTTGATCAGGCCCAGGAGGTGGCGGCCGCTCTTCTCTAAGCGCTCCAGGACCTCCCGGACCTTCTCCGGGACTGCGCCGTAGATGCTGTCCAGGATCAGCTCCGTGTAGCCCAGGATGGCGTTCAGGGGGGTGCGCAGCTCATGGCTCATGTTGGCGAGGAACTGGGACTTGTGCTGGCTGGCGATCTCGAGCTGGCGCCCCTTCTCCGCGAGCTCCCGGAAGAGCCGGGCGTTCTGGATGGCCAGGACCGACTGGGTGGCGAAGGTCTGGAGGAGGTTCACTATCTCGGGGGTGAAAGTGCCTGGCTCCTGGCGGCGGACGACCAGCCCCCCGACAATCCGTTCTCCGAGAAGGAGGGGCACCGCCAGCAGGGACCGATAGCCGCGGCGGGCCAGGATCGGCCGAATCCGGCTGACCTCGTAGCCCCGCTCATCCAGTATGTCGGGCACCTGGACTGGCGCCCGGCGGGCCGCCGCCTGCCCGACCGCGCCCTCCCCAAGTCGCATCGGCGCCGCCCGGAGCGTCTCAATGAGCTCCTCTTCCGTCCGATGGGTGGCCCGGAGGTGGAATTCCTGCGTGGCTTCGTCGTATTCGTAAATCAGCCCGCTGGCGGTCCCGGAGAGCTCGACTGCGCGGGCAACAATGGTAGTGAGCACCGTCTGGAGATCCAGGGTGGAGCTGACCGCCTGGCTGACCTCCCCCAGGGCCTTCAGTTCCTCCACCGATCGCGCCAGCTCGCGAGTCCGCGCTTCCAGTTCCTGGAACAGGCGGACGTTCTCGATGGCGATCACGGCCTGGTCGGCGAAGGTCTCGAGCAGTTTAATCTGCTTGTCCGTGAACGGGCGGACCTCACCTCGCAAGATCACAATGGCACCGATGGAGACACCTTCGCGGAGCAAGGGTGTAACAAGCGTGGTCCGATGCCCCCCGCGCTGCTGGAGGTCCTTCGCTTCCGGAAACTCGGTTTCCATCTCCGCCAGGAGATCGTAAAGATGGATCGTTTTCCGGTCGGTTACGGCACGGCCAGTTACATAGCGACGGGTGATGGGTCTCACTTCATCCTCAGTAAAGGCGATCATCTGCCCAAATGAGACTACTACCCGAAGGTGGTCACCCTCGACGCGAACTATTTGAGCGTTATCAGCCTCACACAGCCGCGCCGCATTCTCAGCCACGGCCTCCAGCACCGGTTGCAGGTCGGTGGGCGAGCTGGAGATGACCCGGAGGATCTCGGCGGTGGCGGTCTGCTGCTCCAGGGCCTCAGTGAGGTCACGGTTCCGGGCTTGGAGTTCCTGGAACAGGCGGACGTTCTCGATGGCGATGACCGCCTGGTCGGCGAAGGTCGTGACCAGCTCGATCTGTTTCTCCGTAAAAGGCTTGACCTCGTTCCTCCAGAGGGTGAACACGCCAATAGGGACGCCTTCTCGGAGCATGGGGACCCCGAGCATGGTACGGAACCCCTCAAGTCGTTGAGACTCCCACCATTGATACTCGGGATCCGCCAGCACGTCGGGGATATGCACCGCCCTGCTCTCGAGGACAACCCTCCCCGCCAGACTCCCCCGGTCGGGAGCAATTGGGTTCCGCTCTTGGAACTCCCGGAAAGCGGGCGAAGTCCCGTAGGCCACGCCTAGGCGATACACGTCACCGTCGCGCCTAAAGATGAGCCCCTTATCGGCGCCGCACAGGCGGGCCGCGTTCTCGACGAGAGTTTCAAGGACCGGCTGGAGGTCAAAGGTGGATCGGCTGATGACCTTGAGGACCTCGCTGGTCGCCGTCTGTTGCTCCAGGGCTTCGCTCAGCTCCCGCGTTCGTGCCTCGACCTTCTGCTCCAGGTTGGCGTAGGACTCCTGGAGTTGGCTGGCCGTGCTGTTGAACTGGTCGGCCAGGGCCTCCAGCTCGTCGCCGGTTTTGACCTCGATCCGGTGGCCGAGCTCTCCCGCGCCGATCCGCGCCGCCCCGGCCTGCAACGCCTGGATGGGTGTCACCATCCTCCGGGCGAGAACCAGGCTCGCCAGCACCGACAGCGCGAGACCCCCGAGCAAAAGCATGGCCGTCCGGAGGATGGAGGAGTAGAGGGGCTCGAAGGCCTCCCCCAGAGGCTGTTCCACGAACACCGACCAGCCCAGCGGGGCGATGGCGGCGGAGGCGGTGAGGACCTGCCGTCCCTGAAGGCCTCGGGCGATCGTGGCCTCGTCCCGCTCCTCGTCTGGCTTCGGGGGAGCTGCGCGAGCGGCCTGGACCTGGGCGAGCGGGGAGAGATCGGTCTTCTGCAAGACCAGGCTAATGTCCGGATGAGCGATGAGCTGGCCACGGGCGTCCACCACGTACGCGTACCCGGCCTTCCCGACCTTGATCTGCGAGACCACATCCCAGATGAACTTCAAATTCACCTCGGCCACGGTGACCCCGGCGTCCTCCCTGCTCCCCGCCATGGCGAGGGTCATGTAGGGCTCGGACTCCTTGCGGAAATACACGGCGCTGAAGTAGGTCTTGCCGGACTTGGCCTGGAGGAACTTCGGCTCCTGGGAGAAGTCCACCTGGCTCCCCACCACGTCCATGGCCAGGCGGGAGACCCGGAGCTGCTCCTTCCCCGACGGATCCAAGTGGCTGATCTCGGTAATGGCCGGCACCTGGCGAAGCAGCCGAAGCGAGTCGAAGCGCCGCTGGTCCAGCGCCGCGGCCCGTGCGCCCCAGGGGGACTGCGTGGTCCAACCAACCTGGCGTTCGATCTCCTTGATGAACTGCTCGATCCTGGAGGCGGCGGCCAGAGCCTTCTCCCGCTGAATGCGGACCAGGGCGGTCTTGTTTTCCTGATAGGAGAAATAGATTTCGATGAGACCGCTCGCCAGCAGCGCCCCGCTGACCAGGGCCACGAAGAGGACCACGTACTTTCGGAAAAGGTGGCCCCGAGGCTTACGCATGGCCGGCATCGTGCCCACACCTCTTGGCTACCAGGCTGTGGCTCATTCTATCACCTTGTCTGCCCGGACCAGAACGGACTGGGGGATCGAGAGGCCGAGGGCCTTCGCGGCCTTCAGGTTGATGACCAGCTCGAACGTTGCCGGTCGCTCCAGGGGCAGGTCGGCAGGCTTGGCACCCTTGAGGGTGACGATGAGCCCGACTGTTCGGCGAAAACACGAACGCCCCCGCCGGCCATCGGTATGGCCGCCGAGGGCGTCAAGAGCGGCTCCAGGGACCCCATCCAGGGGCATCCTGCGTCCCCCCGATGGCCGGACGACTCGATTGTCGGGCTTGGGAGGAGTCTAGAGGCAGTCGAGGGAGCCGTCAAGGGCGAGACGGCTCACTGGACGGTCGCCGGTGGCCGCGCTTCAGCCTAGTGCCACCGGTTGGGCGTCCAGCAGGGAGGGGAGGGGAGGGAACGCGACCGCCGGGTGCGAGCGCAGCCGGCCGAGCAGTTCCTCGAGGAACGCCCAGAACATCGGGTCCATGTCGCGGTGATGGGTGAGGAGCCCTGTCGGCTCGGAGGGGTCCGCCTGGCCCTCGCGGCGGGCGGCCAGGTGCGCCCGGAGCCGCTCGAGCGTCGCGCTCGCCCCGGCGAAGCGCTTGCCCTCGCGCCACACGATCGGGTCCGCGTGGCAGTTCACCTGGAGGAGCCCGGGCACCGGCTCGGCCACCGCTCGGGGCCCGAATGCGGAAAGGGCTCGGTAGCCCAGGCGCGGCAAGCCGGCGAAAACTGCGCGCGCGATGCGGTTCCACGGCGGGACGAAGACGGGCAGGAAGCGGCTCCCGAAAGCTGCCTGGAGGCGGGCGCCACCTTCCGCCAGCTCCTCGAGCACGGCCTGGGGAGGACGAGCGGACCCGCACTCGGCGGGACGCAGCTTCGGCGCGCCTGGCTGAATCTCGGTTTCGTGGTTCGCGTGGGCGAAGCCGTGCTGGAGCACGACCAGGGGGCCCGGGGCGGCCCGGATCCTCTCCGCCACCTCGGGGGCCAGCCATGCCGGCACCACGGCGAGTCCCAGGGGAAGCGCGACGTCGGCGGCGAAGGACAAGAGGCGGTCGAAGGCCGGGCCGGGCTGACCGGCATCGTCGTCCCGCCACCAGAGGCTGGCCTGGCGCCCCTGACTGACCCAGGCGTCCAGTTCGGCGGCGAAGGCCTGCCAGGCGGGCTCGTCCCATCCGCTAATCACTGGATTGACCGTGGCTGCCGCGTCCGTGCCCGGGGATCGTGGAGTTGCCCTCATGGCGATGCCATAGTTGTGCACGGGCTGAGCCGGCGAGGAGGGGGTCATCGTCGAGTTCGGGCTCAGCACGGGGCGGTCGTACTCCCACTTCACGGAGCGGTTCCCGGGCCGAGAGATCTTTGCTTCGACCGGCTGGACATGACCCATCCCCGATCCCGGCCACCGGCTGACCACCTCTACCTCGGCGAGCGGCCTGGCAGCTTGAGCGGGTGGACACGACGGGGCTGGTCGAGCACGCCAACCTCTACTACGTGTACCGGCGCCGCGCCGAGTGAGGCCGGCCTCCCGCGCGAGGCCCCACCCTCCGGACCTGCCGGGCCGCGATCACTTCCTCTACCAGGCTCTTCACGATCTCTGCCGAGCGGCTCGCGCCATTCAGGTCGAGGCGCGCCGGGGCCGGGAACCCCGGCGCGGTCAGGGCGTCCTGTATGGCCGCGGCAAGCCGCGCGGGCGAGAGTTCGCTCTCTGCAACCACTTTGAGGAGGCCCCGCTCCGCCAAAATCCGCGCCCGCACCGGCTGCTCATCGCCGCTCCCCTCGTACGGCACCACAACCGCGCGCACGCCGCTCGCGACGACGTCCAGCACCGTGTTGTATCCCGCCTGGCTCACCGAGAGTGCGGCGCCTTGCAGGAGCCCGGGGAAGTCGTCCCGGAAGGTTTCCAGGACCACCGCGGGCCGACCCGCCACGGGCCCGAGCCCTGCCGCGAGCGTTTCGAGCTCGGCCCGCAGCGCGTCTGGCAGGTACGGCCCCGTGAGAAGCCGCCACGGGAGCGCAGCCGAGGCTGGGCACATGGGACGCGCCGCCAGCGCCGTCCGGAAGAGCGGTCCCGCCACCCGCCCGCCGCCGCCGGAGACCACGACCTCGCCCCGGGGGGTGGCTCTGCTCAACCGGGTCGGGGATGCGCACAGGTAGCCCGTGTAGAGGAGCGTGTCGCCGAGGCGGTCGGCCAGTCCGAATGTGCGGGAGAGCGGGATCACATCGGGGCTGCCGTGCACGAGGACCCGATCAACCCACTGCCGGACGACCGCCAGCACGGTGGCCTCGTACCACGGCTGGTTTTTCTTGCTCACCACGAGGTCTCGCAGGCTGACTGCGACTCGCGGCGCCGCCCCGCGCCGCCGCCGGCGGTCATCGGTGAGAGCCAGGAGGAGGGGTACCAGCTCGAAAGAGAGCGCGTGCCGGCCGAACGGGAACAGCTCGAGGAGGACGACGGCGGGGTCGTACCGTGAGAGCAACGCGAGGAGCCGTGCCTGGCGGTCGGCGAGGTATCGCTGATCGGGCAGGGTCCCATCGGGCAGCGCTAGCGTGCTCGCCGCCTCGTCCGCGGCGGTGAGGGGGGGCAGGGGGATCTCCTCGGCGCCGCCCAGGTCGAGTCCTGGCACGGGGAGCCCACCGGCCACAAACAGCACGCGCTCGCCAGCCTTCACCAGGGCGCGCGCGAGCAGGGCCCCCCGCTGCACGTGGCCCAGCCCGAGGAGGTGCTGGCAGTAGAAGAGGATCGGCGGTCGGCTCACGTCAGTCCCAGGCGCGCGAGGCCCTCCCGGAGCCGGCTTCGGAACGCGTCCATGCTGCGCTCCGCAGCGACGAAGCGTCGCGCCGCCGCCCCCATCTGCTGGCGCTGATCCGGGTCGTCCAGGAGGCGTCGGAGCCCCTCGGCAAACGCATCGGGGGTGGGATCGGTGAGGAGTCCCCCCCCCGGCGCCACCATGACGTCCGGACCGGGCCCCCGGCAGGCGACGACCGGGAGTCCGGCCGCTGCCGCCTCCAGGTACACCAGGCCGAGCGCGTCCCGGAT
>JAKEHP010000511.1 GCA_022614955.1 Candidatus Methylomirabilota bacterium | reverse complement strand
GGGCCTGCTCCAGGGCCTGGGCGGTCTCCAGCTCGCCGCCAAGCGGGGGACCAGCCAGCAGGTGCGGGGCTTCGGCGCCATGCTCGCCCGGGACCACGAGCAGGTCCGGCAGATGGGCCGGGATCTCGCCACCAAGCTCCAGGTGAAGCCCACGCCCCCGGCCGATGACGCGGGTGCCAAGGCCCACGCGGCCGCCATGTCGCAGCTGCGGTCGCTGAAGGGCGCCGCCTTCGACCGGGCGTTTCTCCAGCACGAGGTCGGGTTCCACCAGGACGTGATCGCGGCGATCGAGAGCACCCTGCTCCCGGCCATCCAGAACCAGGAGCTCAAGGCGCTGGTGGTGAAGGTCGCCCCGGCCTTCCGGGGACACATGGTGGCCGCCCAGCAGCTGGAGCAGAAGCTCGCCAGCCGCTGACCGGCGGGGTGGCAGGATGGCAAAGACCCCCGCGGGCCCCCAGGGATCCGCGGGGGTACGGAGGTTCCCCCGGCTATATCCGCCTCGGGTACCGCGGAGTACTGTTGCGGTAACTCGCGACTAGTCCTGTCGCCTCCTCACCCGCGGGGCGGCGTCCGCGCGCTTGATCTCCCCTTGATGTGTCGCGAGCAGCCTTTCGGTGCAGAATGCAGGTCGACCGTGAGGAGGCGATCCATGCGACCAATCGAAATGCTCTCCCGCTACAGCGCGGTGGCTCTACTGCTCGCTTGCGGCGACACTGCCGCGCCGAGCAACGAGAACACAGCGGCGGCCGCGAAGGCCTCGACCATCACACTCACCGACCTGGGCACCCTGGCCGGCGCTCCTTCCGCCCAGGCGACCGACATCAATCCGCGGGGCCAAGTGGTCGGGATCACCCAGGCCGGGGCGGGACAGACCCATGCCTTCCTATGGGAGAACGGGGTGATGCTCGACCTCGGCGCATTCCCGGGGAGCGACTTCAGCCAGGCCCACGCCATCAATCCGGCAGGGCAGGTGGTTGGCTATGGCCCTACGGCGGCTGGCCCGGACCACGCCTTCCTGTGGGAGAAAGGCATCATGACGGATCTCGGCACGCTGCCGGGTGGCGACTTCAGCCTCGCCTTCGGCATCAACCCCGTGGGCCAGGTCGTGGGCCGCAGCGCCACGGGCGATGGGTCGGAGCACGCATTCCTCTGGGAGAGGGGCGTGATGACGGACCTCGGCGCCCTCCCCGGGTTTCCATTGAGTGAGGCGTCCGACATCAATCCTGCGGGTGAGGTGGTCGGCTCGAGCGGTGCGGGCGTCGGCGTCCACGCCTTCCTCTGGCGAAAGGGCGTCATGGTGGACCTTGGCACCCTGCCGGGCGGCACT
>JAKEHP010000510.1 GCA_022614955.1 Candidatus Methylomirabilota bacterium | reverse complement strand
ACGCAGCCATGAGCCGCCCGACCCCGCCCCCCCGCTTCGGTGGGTTCTGCTGGGGTGCCGTGCTCCTCGCCGTCCTGGCGGGGGGGCTCCCGGCTGCCGGGGCGCCCGCCATCTGGCCCCCCGCCGGGGAGCCGGCCGGGCCGGAGGGGCACGTGCGCCTGGACCCGGGCCGGGCCGAGATCCGCCTGCCCGCACCGGTCCGCTACGCCATCATCCTCCAGTCCCAAGCCCCCCAGGCGGTCCGGATCCTGGCGGCCCCCGGGGACGTCCTGTTCCATCCCGAGGAGCCCACCCGGGCCCTGACCGTCCTGCGCGTCGAGCCCGGGGCCCTCACCGTCCGGGCGGGCCCCCGGGGCCGGGGACAGGCCCTGCCCGTCGGCAGCCTCCTCCCCGGCTTCCCGGGCTGGCACTTCACGGAGACGGTGCTGCTTCAGGAGCTGCACTACCGGTATCAGGTCGTCGACCGTCTCCTGCACCCGGACCCGGTCCTGGTGGCCTTGGAGGGGGCCCGGGCGCTCCTAGCCGTGGAGGTCCTCCGGCCGGGGGCCGGGTCCCCCACGGCGCCCCCCGGTCCCGCGGGCCCCGCCCCCGCCCCGGACGGCTCGCCGGCAGCCCCCCCGGCCCGGGCGCTGCTCGATGGGGAGCTGCTCGAGAAGGTCCGGGTCCGGGAGGCGGGCCCGGGGCTCTACGAGGTGCCCGCCGCCGATGTGCAGGCCATGCTGGAGAATGCCGGGCGCGTCCTGGCCGACCTGTGGCCGACCGTCCAGCCGAGCCTCTCCCTGCAGACGGGGCTGCAGTACCAGATCAGTTCGGCGGCGGGCGATGGGATCTTGAGTGGGCAGGGGTTCACCCTCACCGCCCCCAAGCTCGCCGCCCGGGTCGGGCTCCAGGTGGGGGACACGATCCTTAGTGTGAACGGGCGGCCGGTGGACGGCTTTGCGAGCCTTTACGGAATCTTCCGGGCGGTCCGGCAGGATCCGGCCCTCCGAACGGTCCAGGTGGAGCTGGAGCGCCGGGGGACCCGGCTCACCCAGACCTACCGGATCCGGTGAGGGAGGGCGCAATGAGATGGCTGAATGGTGGTCTTCCGCGCAGCGGAGGGCTAGAATGTTTTCCGCTTCGACGAGACCTTAACGAAGGAGGCGTCGCATGGTTTCAGTGAGAGTGACAGCGGTTTGCTGCTGGGCGCTGCTCGTCGTATTCGTGACAAGCTCCCCTGCGGAAGAGCAACGCTGCACGGGACTCGGCGCGAACTGCGTCTGTTCAGAGCCGTTCAACACCAATAACCTTGTTGAGACGCAAACATTTTGGAAAAATCCGGCGGATTCCACAACGAAGCAATGCTCCACCGCAGGTATCGCCGGCGGTTCACTGGAAGCGAACCCTGTAAGTAAAATCATTCCTCGGAACGATGCCCAGTTACGGAACGCGTTGCCCGCAGGTAACTCCATCCAGTGGGCGGTCGGTGGCACGAATGGGCACCTCGGGATATTCTTTGCCGGTCACACGCACAGCAGCGCCACGTTTACGAAGCGTCTCGCGGCGCGTTTCTACATCTACCACTCCACCGACTACCAATTTGCTCAGGAAGGCGTTTGCACCAATTCGAAGCTAATGCAGTTCACGGGACCGAATAGCCTTCTTGACAAGAGTTTTGGCCACATTCATATGTATAACTTCCTTGCCTCGGATGGATGGTCCCCAGGACAGGACTGCTGCTTCAATGGTCCGGGGCCAGATCAAGGCGCGATTCAAAAGGCTGACTGGCGTGGCAACTGGTGGCGGTTGGAGGCAGTCTATATCAACCGGGCTGGCCCGAACTGGCGGTTTCTTCTCTACGCGAAGAACGTGACCACGAACGGCCCGGAGTACCTTATTGTGGACACGGCGGCCAGCGGAACGCAGCTAGTTGGTGGGGCGAACATGTCGCCTCCAGGCCGGCAAGACGCGATGGCCATCAATAATTACCGCGAGACGGGCTGCAACGGCTGGCAGGCGTTTTCCCACTACATGATGGCAGGCTGGGACACTGATGCGGGGCAGCGCATCGGCGCTGCCGCCGAGATCGAAGGCGGTGGAGGCACCACACCTCCCGCCGTACCGACAAATCTGCGAGTCCAGTAATCCGGACAAGTCTCCGTTTCCCACACCGATCCCGCACATCGGTCCAGGCGACAGAGGGTTCGGGGCAGGGCTTGCAAGCCCTCCCCGCTCTCTGCCCGTTGGTCGCCGTGCCACCGGTTCCCGGCTGAGAATTAGAACAGCGTATATATGAAGGGCAGCACGGCAGAGCCCTGGGTGAGGACGATCAGGCTGCCCAACAACATCAATACCACGAGGATCGGTAGCAGCCAAAACTTCTTTCGTTCCTTCATGAAGTCCCACAGCTCCGTTATAAGCTCGCCCATTCGCCACCTCGTCCCGTCAAGTGCCTTAAAATTGCCGCCTCATATGTGAGCCGGGACGCGCCCGACGCACAACGCGATACGTGTCGGCCTCCGGCTCAAACTTGCGACGCATCGGGTCATTTTCCGATAGCCGCATCAGGAGTCTTATGGGCGTGAAGAGCCCATAAAAGATGATGCCCAGGAGAAGCTTCGTGTTGATCCACGCCATGCCGTGGCCGATGGTCGTCCAGCCCAGATAAACCAGCCTCAGGCTCTGGGGCAACACGAGCGCTGGCGTGATCAGTAACCCACCAACCACCAGCGCCCACACCCGAGCGTCCTCGCTACGTACGAGGGTGGGCCAAAGACCGATGGCCACAAAGATTCCACCGACCGCCAGACCAAAACTCTGGAGCTGCTTCGTCTCAGGCGCCTTGCTCATCGCCCTCCCTCAGTCCAATTCGAATTGTCTTCTCCAATCCACGTCCTCCGCCCGGCAGCCGGGAGCCCCCCCGCCAGGACGGCGAGGAGCACGGCACCCCAGCAGAACCCACCGAAGCGGGGGGGCGGGGTCGGGCGGCTCATGGCTGCGT
>JAKEHP010000509.1 GCA_022614955.1 Candidatus Methylomirabilota bacterium | reverse complement strand
GGCGTGAAGACCTTGTGCAGGTCGTAGACGGGGCACTTCTCGGGATCGCCGGGATCGCTCCGCCGCTTGCGGGCCGGGTCGGTCATCATGGGGCGGACCTTGGCCGTCACCGCCTCGGGGCTCTCCGCGAGGTAGATGCAGTTGTCCCGGCTCTTGGACATCTTCTCCCCATCGGTCCCCCGAACGCGCGGGACCTCGGTGATCTTCGCCGCCGGCTCCGGGAAGACAGGCCCGTAGAAGTGGTTGAACCGGCGGGCGATCTCCCGGGTCAGCTCGATGTGGGGGAGCTGGTCCTGCCCCACGGGGACGTAGTTCGCCTTGTAGACGAGAATGTCGGCCGCCTGGAGGACCGGGTAACCCAGGAAGCCGTAGGTGGAGAGGTCCTTGTTGGGGTTGGCCTCCTGCTGCTCCTTGTAGGTGGGGACCCGCTTCAGCCAGGGTTCCGGCGTGATCATGGAGAAGAGGAGGTGCAGCTCTGCATGCTCCGGCACCCGGGACTGAACGAAGATGGTGGAGCGGTCCGGGTCCAGGCCGGCCGCCAGCATGTCCGCCGCCATCTCCCGGAGGTTGGCCTGGAGGTCGCCCGTCTCGGCGTAATCCGTGGTCAGGGCGTGCCAGTCGGCGACGAAGAAAAAGCAGTCGTACTCCCGCTGCAGCGCGATCCAGTTCTGAAGCGCCCCGGCCAGGTTCCCCAGGTGCAGGCGCCCGCTGGGGCGCATCCCGCTCAGCACGCGCTCGCGCTTGCTCATCCCGTGTCAGCCTCCCGGGTCGTGCACCGCCCCCCCCGCCCGCCCCGTCCGTTACAGGAGCAGGGTGACGAGGAGGTTGATGGGGGGCGCCATGACGATCCCCACCGCTCCGCTCAGGATCAGGACCACCAACAGGATCATCCCATAGGGCTCGATTCGGGAGTAGGCGGCCGCCTGCCGGGCCGGGAGCAGGCCACTCAGGACCCGCCCGCCGTCCAGGGGAGGGATGGGAATGATATTGAAAATCGCCAGGATGACGTTGTAGATCACGCTCCACCGGAGCATGAGAACCACCGGGCTCACCAGCCAGAAGAGGTCCGGACCCACGGTGAGACCGCCGAAGATCCGGAGGACGAGGGCGCT
>JAKEHP010000080.1 GCA_022614955.1 Candidatus Methylomirabilota bacterium | reverse complement strand
TCCGGGCTCCCCCCACGTGCAGGAAGCCGGTGGGGCTGGGCGCGAACCGGACCCGGACCTTCCCGTCCATGGTTCCCCGCTCCCGGTGCCGGACGAGGCGCCACAGGAGTAGCAGAAGGCACCCGACCCGTCAACGGCTTTCCCGCGACGCGGGGGGGAAAGGGTCAGGCGGGGGGGGATCGCCGGAGGCCAGGGGGAGTGTGACGAAGAAGCAACTGCCCCGGCCCTCCGCGCTCTCCACCCAGATTCGCCCCTTGTGGGCCTCTACCGCTAACCGGCAGAAGGTGAGCCCGAGGCCCGTCCCCCGCCGTCCCCCCTGCGCTCCGACCTCCGCCTGCGCGAACTTGTCGAAGATCTTCTCCCGGAAGGCGGCGGGGATGCCCCGGCCGGTGTCCCGCACCGACAGCGTCACGCCCCCCGCTTCGGCGCCGGCCGAGACGGTCACCCGCCCGCCGGCCGACGTGAACTGGAGCGCGTTGCGCAGGAGGTTATCCAGGGTCCGGCGCAGGAGGTCCTCATCCCCCAGGACCGGCGGCAGGTCGGCCGGGAGGACCACCTCGAGGGTGACCCCTTTGGCCCAGAACGCCGCCTCCTGCTCCCGGCGCGCGACCGCGGCCAACGCCCCGAGCGACACCGGCTCCTGCTTGACGTCCAGCCGTCCCTCCTCCAGCCGGGCGACATCCAGCAGGTTCCGGATGAGGCAGGAGAGCTGCTCGGCGTTCCCCAGCGCGTTGGTGAGGATCGCCTCCTGCTGGGGGTGGAGCGGCTCCCCCACGCAGGCCAGGAGGACGCTCAGGTTCACCTTCAGGGCGCTGAGGGGCCCCTCGAGATCGTGGATCAGGAGGTGGGTGAGCTGTTGCCTCAGGACCTCGGCAGCCCGGAGCTGCCGGAGCCGCTCCGCCAGCGCCTCGTGGAGGAAGCGCAGGCGCAGGAGGGAGCGGACGCGAGCCCACAGCTCGTGGGTGTTCACCGGCTTGCTGAGGAAGTCGTCGGCTCCCGCTTCCAGCCCCCGGGCCCGGTCTTCGCGCCCCTGAAGACCCGTGACCATGATCACGGGGATCACGGACGTGGGGGGGTCGGCCTTCAGGCGGCGGCAGACCTCGAAGCCATCCAGGTCGGGGAGCATCACGTCCAGCAAGATGCAGTCGGGGACCTGTGCTGCGGCGAGGCGCAGGGCCGTCTCGCCGTCCACTGCCCGGCTCGTGCGGCACCCGTGGGGCCGGAGGAGACCCTCCAGGAGGCCGAGGCTCGATTCCTCATCGTCCACCAGGAGGATATGGGGGGGGCGAGGGAAATCCATGGGTCAGGTCCGGCCCGGGTGTGCCCCGTCTCGAAGGAAGCCCTGGATCTGGGCCAGGAACCGCCGCTTGTTTTCGACGATCAGGACGATCGTCATCGGCGCCGCTCCCGCGCCGCCTTCTGCAACAGCCGGTCCACCGTCGCCGCCAGGATAGAGGAGGAGACCGGCCTGGTGAGGAACTCCTGGGCCCCCAGCCTGAGCGCCTCCCGGCCCTCCTGCTCCCCCCACCCGGTCAGGGCCACCACCGGAACCTCCCGCGCCCGGGACTGCTCCCGGAGGGCCCGAAGGACCTGCAGCCCGCTCCGGCGCGGGAGGTGCAGATCCAGGATGAGACAGTCGGGGCGGGCGGCCGCCACAGCGGCGAGCGCCTCCTCCCCGTCCCGCGCCACCCGGACCCCATAGCCCAGGCGCGCGAGGGTCTCGGTGAGGCCCTGGAGCAGCTCGGCGTCGTCGTCCACCACCAGGATCTCCCCCTCCAGGACCGGCGGCGGCAGCGGGAGGCGCATCCGGAAGGTGGAGCCGCACCCGGCGCCGGCCGACTCCACCCGGATGGCGCCTCCGTGCAGCTCGACCAGCTTGCGGGTCAGGGCGAGGCCGAGTCCGGTCCCAGCGTATTTCCGGGCGTACGACCCCTCCACCTGCTCGAACTCCCGGAAGACCCGCTCCTGGTCGGCCGCCTCGATCCCGATCCCGGTATCGGCCACCGCTATCTCCACGGCCGGGATCGGGCCGCGCGGGCCTTCCAGGCTCGCGGCCCGAGCAGCCACGCTCACCCGGCCCCCGTCGGGCGTAAACTTCACCGCGTTGCTCAGGAGGTTGAGGCAAATCTGCCGGAACTTGCCGGGGTCGGCGGTGAGGATCGGGAGGGTCGCGTCCGCCTCCAGCGTGAGGGTGATGGACTTGCCCATGGCCTGGCCCCGGATGACCTCCACCGCCTCGGCAAGGCCCTCCCCAAGCGGGAACCGGCTCAGGCGGAGCTCCATCTTCCCCGCCTCGATCTTGCTCAGGTCCAGGATGTCCGTGATGAGGCTCAGCAGATGCTCCCCGCTACTCAGGATGTTCTGCACGTAGAGGCGCTGCCGCTCCGTGAGGGGGCCAAAGGTGCCGTCCTCGAGCACCTCGGAAAACCCGATGATGGAGTTGAGGGGGGTCCTAAGCTCGTGGGACATGTTGGCCAGGAAGGCCGACTTGTGGCGGTTGGCCTCGGTCAGCTCCAGGTTCGCCGCCTCGAGCGCCGCCGTCCGCTCCCGCACCTTCTCCTCGAGGTCCGCGCTGTAGTCCTTGAGATGCTGGTAGAGCCGGGCGTCCTCCATCCGGAGCTGCTGCGCGAACGCCAGGGTCCCGGCGAGCAGGGCTGCGGCGGCTGCCAGGAGGTCCCGCACGGCCTTCCCGAAGATTTTTGGTCTTGCCCCGAGGGCGACCAGCAACCCTACCGTCCGCGTCCCGACCCTGAGCGGGACTGCGGCGGCGACCGGGGCGAGACCGGGAAGGGGGGGGAGGCCAGGAGCCCCGGGGAGAATCGCCACCCCGCGGCCTCTGGAAGCCTCGACGGCGACCGGCGCGTCGGCTTTCAGCCTGGCCGCCTCCTCCGCCCACGCCGGGGGGAGCCCATGCTGCGCGCGGAGGGTGAGACCGTCGGCCCCCACCTCCCAGAGCGCCGCACCGGAGAGGGACAGACCCTCGCTGAGCGCCCGAAGGCAGGGATGGAACCCCCCGGGGGGGTCCGCGGAGGGCTCAATGCTCGCGCAGAGATCGGCCAAAGTGGCCAGCAGATCGGACGGTCGCGTCTCGGGCAAGATGGCCTCCGGTGACGGATGCCCCGGAGAGGCTGGATACCCCGGGCAGCCCGTTCGTCGGGCGGCAGTACTCGGCAACTGAGGGCCGAGTCATTTCGGTTGATGCCTGAACTACGGGCACTTATGCAGGCCCCGTGCCAAGGTCGCCCCCCGCCTCCACCCGCACCTTGACCGGCCTCGGGCCCTTGAGTATCATGGCATCCGCGGCGGGGGAGGCGGCACCTGGGCGGGAGAAGCGCGGGTGAGGTGAGCGGTGGCGACCGTCTATCTGGAGAACCTGACGAAGCGGTTTGACGAGGTGGTGGCGGTTCAGAGTGTGAACCTGGAGATCCAGGACCAGGAGTTCGTGGTCCTGGTGGGGCCGTCGGGGTGCGGGAAGTCCACCACCCTCCGAATGATCGCCGGCCTCGAGGAGATCAGCGACGGGAAGGTCTTCATCGGCGGCCGGCTGGTCAACGATGTCCCGCCGAAGGACCGGGACATCGCCATGGTCTTCCAGAACTACGCCCTGTACCCCCACATGTCGGTCTACGACAACATGGCCTTCGGGCTGAAGCTCCGGAAGTTCCCCCGGGAGGAGATCGGGAAGCGCGTCCGGGAGGCCGCGGAGATCCTGGGGATCCAGGAGCTCCTCCACCGCAAGCCGAAGGCCCTCTCGGGCGGCCAGCGACAGCGGGTCGCGGTGGGCCGGGCCATCGTCCGCAAGCCGCAGGTCTTCCTGTTCGACGAGCCGCTCTCGAACCTGGACGCCAAGCTGCGGGTCCAGATGCGGGTCGAGCTGAAGAAGCTCCACCAGCGGCTCCAGGCGACGATCGTCTATGTGACTCACGACCAGGTAGAGGCGATGACCATGGGGGACCGGATCGTGGTGATGCGGGACGGCCGGATCCACCAGGTGGGCCCACCGCTCCAGGTGTACGCGGACCCCGTGAACCGGTTCGTGGCCGGGTTCATCGGCTCCCCCGCCATGAACTTCGTCCCGGTCACGGTGCAGGCGGCCGACGGCCGCTTGACCCTCCTGGCCGACGGCTTCCGGGTCCCCGTGCCGGCCGGCCGAGCCGCCGCCCTGCAACCCTACGCGGGGCGGAAGCTCATCTTCGGCATCCGGCCTGAGGACATCACCGCCGCCACCGGGACGGACGGCCGTCCGACCATCGAGGCCGTCGTGGAGGTGGTGGAGCCGCTCGGGGCCGATGTCCTCCTGGACCTGCAGGCCGGCACGGACACCCTCACCGCCCGCGTTGACCCGCACCTTGCGGTTCGGGTCAAAGACCGCATCCGCCTCGCCCTGGCCGAAGACAAGATGCACTTCTTCGACCCGGAGACCGAGCAGGTGATCCACTGACCTTCCCGCCGCCCGGTCGAAGGATCTCCGCGTGACCGGCGCCGCAGACCTGCACCTCCACTCTCACTACTCCGACGGCTCCTTCCCCCCCGCAGAGGTGGTCCGGCGCGCCAAGGTCACCGGCCTCGCCGCCATCGCCCTCACGGACCACGACACCGTGGATGGGCTGCCCGAGTTTCTGGCGGCCGCGTCGGCCGCGGGCCTCACCGCCATCCCGGGCGTGGAGTTGTCCGTGGACGAGGGGGACCGGGAGATCCACCTCCTGGGGTATCTCATCCGGTGGGAGGCCCCGGCGCTGCGGGCGGCCCTGGCGCGCTTCGCCGCCGAGCGGAGGGCGCGGGCGGCGGCCATTCTTTCCAAGCTGCACGGGATGGGCGTGCGGGTCCCGATGACGGCGGTGGAGGCGGCGGCGGGGAAGGGGACGCTCGGACGGCCACACGTGGCCGCGGCGCTTGTCGAGGCAGGAGTCGTGGGGAGTGTGCAGGAGGCCTTCGCGAGATACCTGGGGCGGGGCAAGCCGGCCTACGTCCCGCGGACCGGGTTCACCGCGGCCGAGGCGATCGCCCTGATCCGGACGGCCGGGGGGATCCCGGTCCTGGCGCACCCGGTCCGCTCCGGCGTCCTGGGCGAGGTCCCGCGCCTCGTCCGGGAGGGCCTCCGGGGCCTGGAGGCCTACCACACCGGCCAGGACCCCGCCGACACGTTAGCCGTCTGCCGGGCCGCCGAGGCCCACGGCTTGCTCCTGACAGGGGGCTCCGACTGCCACGGGGAGATGAAGGGGGAGGTGCTCGTGGGGCAGGTCCGCCTCCCCTGGGAGCACGTGGTCCGGCTCTATGCTGCCGCCGGACGTCCGCTCCCGGCCTGAGCGGCCGGCCCGCCCCGTCCCCTAGGCCTTCCCCGGGCCGCCCTCAGCCTCGTCAATGAGCATCACCGGGATCCCGTCCCGGACAGGGTAGCGCCGGCCGCACTGCGTGCAGACGATCCGCTGGGCCGGCTCGTCCAGCCGCACCTCCGCCTTGCAGGCGGGGCAGGCCAGGATCTCCAGGAGTTCCTTGTCGATCATCCCTTCCCCCCGGGGGACTCCCCCCTTTATCCCTCCAGTAGCCCGGACTCTGTGAGCGCCTTCCGAATCTCGGCCCGCTCCGGCTCCGTGGGGGGCAGGAGCGGAGGCCGGGGTGGCCCGCCGTAATAGCCGAGCAGGTCCATGGCGTGCTTGAGCCCCCCGATCCCAAAGCGAGCGGTGACGGCCCGGACGGCCGGGAGGAGCCGGCGCTGCAGAGCGGCGGCCTCCGTCCCCTTCCCCTCCCGGGCGAAGCTGTACAGCTCCACGCAGGCCCGCGGGGCGGCGTTGGCCAGGGCCAGGATCCCGCCGCAGGCGCCAAGCGCGAGGCCAGCGTAGAAGATCGCCGCCGAGCCGACGAACACGGCGAACCCCTCCGGTGCCACCCGCAGGTACTCGGTGAGGGTCGCGACGTTCCCCGCGGAGTCCTTCATCCCCACGATGTTTTCGTGCTCGGCCAAGCGCCCCACCACCTCGGGCTCCACCGTCACGCCCGTGAACTGGGGGACGTTATAGATCAGGACCGGGAGGGAGGAGGCATCGGCCACGGCGGTGTAGTGGGCTATAAGCTCCCGGGCCCGCATCTGGCCCTTATAGTAGCCCGGGGTCACGACCATCGCGGCGTCCACCCCCAGGCGGGCCGCTGCATTCGTCAGGGCAATCGTGGCCGCCGTCCCCTCCTCCCCCGTCCCGGCCAGAAGCAGCCGATCCCGCGGGATGTGCGCCCGGGCCGTCTCCAGCACGCGGACCTTCTCCTCCTCCGTGAGGGTGACCGCCTCCGCGTTGCTCCCGAGGAGGAGGTACCCCGACAGGCCGGTCTCGTGCCAGGCCGTGAGGTTCGCCACCAGCTTCTCCAGCGCCAGGCTGCCGTCCGGCCCGAACGGGGTGGTCACCGGAGGAAGGACGCCCGCGAACCTGCTCACACCCTACTCCTTCGCCGCCGGCAGGGGCCTGCCGCTCCCGGCGACGATCGGGGCGTACCGGCATCTCGGAAAATGCAGGAGCCGATCCCAAGATGGGTGTTCCTTATATCCAGCGCCCGCCGGTGTTGTCAAGGGTCGCCCCGGCGCCGGTGCCGGGCCAGTGCCCCCGGCAGGTCCTCGCAGCGCATCAGGAGCGCATCCTCGGTCGGGTGGCTGTAGTAGCGCTTCCGCCGCCCTGCCACCGCGAACCGCCAGCGGGCGTACAGCGCCCGGGCCGGCGCATTGCTCTCCCGCACCTCCAGGAGGGCGACGCGGGCGCCCCGCCCCACCGCCTCCCCCAACCCCGTCTTTAGGAGGGCATCCGCGATCCCCTGTCCCCGATACGCCGGCGCCACGGCAATATTATTGATGTGGAACTCCCCGGCCACGACCCAGGTGAAGAGGTACCCCACCACCCGCTCCCCTCGCCGGGCCACCCAGGCGAGACCCGTGCCGGCCTGCTCCAGCTCCCAGCGGAACATCTCCTCGGTCCAGGGGGCGGAGAAGGTCGCCGCCTCGATCGCCAGGACCGCGGGCAGGTCTTCCTCCCGGATGGGGGCGATGATGAGATCCGACGCGGCGCGGGCGCGACTCATGGCCGGCTGCCCCGCCGGGCCTTGAGCGTGAGCTCGGCCTCGGCCAGGCGGAGATACCGGGGGACGAGGCGGTCCACGTCCTCCGCTTCCCTCCGGAGGAGCCGGGCCCTCCCCCGCGCTGCCACTACCGCCGGGCTGGCTCCCCCCCGCCCAGGGGGCGGGAAGAGAGCCTTCTCCTTCAGCCGGCGGCGGAGGGCCTCCCCGAATCGGGCCAGCCCGTCCCCGATGAAGACCGTGGGGCGGATGATCTTGCGCAGCAGGGCCTCCAGGGGGCACACGGTGTCCTCCAGGAGGCGGACCGGCTCCCCTCCCTCCAGGGCAAAGAGGGCGCAGTAGACCTCTCCCTTCCGCGCATCCAGGATGGGGCAGACCGGGTGGACACAGAAGGGAAGGGTCGCCGCGAGTGCCTCCAGCGTCGGGACGGCGGCTAGCGGCTTGCCCGTGGCCAGGACAAGACCCTTGACGGTCGCCAGGCCGATCCGGAGTCCCGTGTAGGAGCCCGGGCCGATGCTGATCGCGTACCCGTCGAGCTGGTCGGGGCCGAGGCCGGCCACCTCCAGGATCCGCTCGAGGGCCGGGAGCAGGCGCTCCCCGTAGCCTGCGGTGACGCTGAGGATCACCTCAGCCAGCAGCCCCTCGGGGCCGACAACGGCAACTCCCCCCTGGCCGGTCGCGGTCTCGATGCCCAGGACCCGCATCCTAGTGTCACTCCAACGAAGTGTGCCTAACGCTCACGCAGCGGGGGGGTGCCGGGCCAAATGACGAGCATCACGAGGCCCGAGGGAGGAGGCGGCCGGAGGCGTACGCTC
>JAKEHP010000014.1 GCA_022614955.1 Candidatus Methylomirabilota bacterium | reverse complement strand
TGCCGGCAATCCCCTCTACCGGGACCTGCGGGAGGTCAATGAAGGTGTTGTAGGCGATGGAGGCCAGGATCTGGAGTTTATGAGCGGCGTCGTGCCCCCCCACGTCCAGGCTCGGGTCCGCCTCGGCATACCCCTTCGCCTGGGCCTCCGCCAGCACCTCGGCGAAGGGGCGCCCCTCCTCCGTCATCTTGGTGAGGATGTAATTGGCCGTCCCGTTGATGATCCCCAGCAGCGACCGGATCCGGTTGGCCACCAGGCCGTCCCGCAGGACCCGGATGATCGGGATCCCCCCGCAGACCGCCGCCTCGAAACCCACGTCCACCTTCCGTTCCGCCGCGGCCCGAAAGATCTCGAGGCCATGCGTGGCAAGCAGCGCCTTGTTCGCCGTCACCAGGTGCTTCCCGGCTCGGAGCGCCTCCAGCGCGTAGCGGCGCGCCTCCTCCGTTCCCCCGATGAGCTCCACCACGATCTGGATGGCCGGATCCCGGATCACGTCCATGGGGTCGGCTGTGAGGAGGGCCGCGTCCGCAGCGACAGGGGCGGGGGCCTCCGGGCGGCGGCGGGCGATCCGCTTCACCAGAAGCCGCGCGCCCAGGCGGGCGTCAATCATGGGCCCGTTCTCCTGCAGGAGGCGGACGACGCCACCCCCCACCGTCCCCAGGCCCAGGATGCCGACGTGGATCGCCTTCACGCCCCCCTCCCGTCGCGGTTCCCCGCGGCCGCCGCCCCGAGGCCGCCCCGCCACGCCTCCGCCAACGCCGCCACCTCCACCCGGAGCGTGGCCGTTCCCGCCGTCAGAGTGAAGGTGCGCCCCCCGGTTGTGCCGATCAGGGTACAGGGGACGCCGTGCTCCCGGGCGAGGGCCTCGAGCGTGCCGGCCTGCTCCGGGCGGACCGAGAGCAGGATGCGGGACTGGCTCTCGCCGAAGAAGGCCGCGTCCGGCCTGAGCGCCCCTGGGAGAGTACCGGTAAACCCCACCGGCTTTCCCTCGACCGGGATGCAGCATTCGGCCAGCGCCACGGCAAGCCCCCCTTCGCTGGTATCGTGGGCCGAGCGCACAAGGCCGGCCCGGATGGCCGCCCGGCAGGCGGCCTGGACCGCCCGCTCTCGCGCAAGGTCCAAATGCGGGGGGCGCCCCTCCTCGCGGCCGTGGCGAACCTTCAAGTACTCGCTCCCGCCCAGTTCATCCTGCGTCTCCCCCAGCAGGTACACGAGGTCCCCGGCCCCCTTGAACCACTGCGTTGTCGCGTGCCGCACATCCTGGAGGAGCCCCAGCATGCCCACGATCGGGGTCGGGAAGATGGCCCGCCCGAGCGTCTCGTTGTAGAGGCTGACGTTTCCCCCGGTCACCGGGGTCCCGAGCGCCCGGCAGGCATCCCCCATCCCCCGGACGACCTCGGCAAACTGCCACATGATCTCGGGCCGGGTCGGATCGCCGAAGTTCAGGCAGTTGGTCAGGGCGATCGGCTCGGCCCCCGCGCAGGAGACATTCCGGGCCGCCTCCGCCACCGCGATCATTCCCCCCACATAGGGGTCCAGGAAGCAGTAGCGGCCGTTGCCGTCGGTGGCGAGGGCGAGGCCGCCCGGGTGCCCCTTCAGGCGCAGCACGACGGCGTCGGAACCGGGCAGGACAATGGTGTTCAAATAGAGCATGTGATCGTACTGGCGCCAGATGTCACGCTTGCAGGTGATGGTGGGGGAGGCGAGCAGGGCGGTGAGGGCCGCTCCCCAGTCGGGCGGGGCGGGCAGGTGCGAGAGGTCGGCCCCTTGCAGGGCGTCGAGCCCGGCCGGGCGCAAGGTGGGCCGACGGTACGCCGGCGCCCCTTCGGCCAGAGCGTCCGCCGGGATCTCCGCCACCACCTTCCCCCCCTCCAGCACCCGGAGCAGCCCATCCCCGGTGACGCGCCCCACCACCACGGCGTCCAGGTCCCACTTGGCGAAGATGGCCCGGACGACCTCCTCGGCCCCTTGGCGGACCACCACCAGCATCCGCTCTTGCGATTCCGACAGCATCACCTCGTAGGGGGTCATCCCCTCCTCGCGCCGCGGGACCCGGGTAAGCTCGAGCTCGATGCCAGTCCCCCCGCGGCTGGCCATCTCGCAGGAGGAGCAGGTGAGGCCCGCGGCCCCCATGTCCTGGATCCCCACCACCTGGCCGGTCCCCATCAGTTCGAGGCAGGCCTCGATGAGCAGCTTCTCCCGGAACGGGTCTCCCACCTGGACCGTAGGCCGCCGCTCCTCGGACGTCTCGTCGAAGGTCTCTGAGGCCATCGTGGCCCCGTGGATCCCGTCCCGGCCCGTTTTCGCCCCCACGTAGATCACCGGGTTCCCGGGGCCGCCCGCCCGGGCCGTGAAGATGCGGTCCGCGGGCGCGATGCCCAGGCAGAGGACATTGACCAGCGGGTTGCCGGCGTAGCACTCCGCGAAGACCAGCTCCCCGCCCACGGTGGGAACCCCCACTGCGTTCCCGTACCCGGCGATGCCGGCCACGACCCCCCCGAGGAGGTAGCGGCTCTTCGCCTCCGTGAGGGGCCCGAACCGGAGGGAATCCAGGAGACAGATGGGGCGGGCCCCCATGGTGAAGATGTCCCGGATGATTCCCCCCACCCCGGTCGCGGCGCCCTGGTAGGGCTCGATGAATGAGGGGTGGTTGTGGCTCTCGATCTTGAAGACGGCGGCGAGCCCATGCCCGATGTCCACCACCCCGGCGTTCTCCCCGGGACCCTGGAGGATGCGGGGCCCCGCCGTCGGGAGGGTCTTTAAATGGACCCGGCTCGATTTGTAGGAGCAGTGCTCCGACCACATGACGGAAAAAATCCCGAGTTCCGTGTAGGTGGGATTCCGCCCCAGGATCCCCTGGATGGACGCGTACTCCTCCTCCATGAGGCCGTGGGCGGCCACCACCTCGGGACTCACACGCGGCTCGCTGACGATGACGCGGGGCATGGGACTACCCGAGGGCCCGGGCGAGCAGACCCTCGAAGAGGAGGCGGCCGTCCTCGGAGCCGAGCACCCCCTCGGCGGCCCGCTCGGGGTGCGGCATGAGGCCGAGCACGTTCCCCCGCGCGTTGCAGACGCCGGCGATGTGCTCAGCCGACCCGTTAGGGTTGGCCTTCGTGGAGAGTGATCCGTCGGGGGCGCAGTAGCGGAAGATCACCCGGCCCTCCCCGTTCAGGCGCTTGAGCGTTTCCTGGTCGGCGTGGTAGCGCCCCTCGCCGTGGGAGATGGGCATCCGGAGGATTCGGCCCGGCGCGAGCGCGGCGGTGAACGGCGTGGCCGTGGACTCGAGGCGCAGGTGGACCCACTGGCACCGGTACTGGAGGGAGGCGTTGCGGAGGAGCGCGCCGGGGAGCAGGCCGGCTTCACACAAGATCTGGAACCCGTTGCAGGAGCCGAGCACCAGCCCCCCCCGCTCCGCAAAGCGCACGACCGCAGCCATCACGGGGGAGAAGGGCGCGATCGCTCCTGCCCGCAGGTAGTCGCCGTGGGCGAAGCCGCCCGGGAGGATGAGGCAGTCGAAGCCCTCCACGCTCGTCGCCTTATGCCAGACCTCGCGGGCCTCAAACCCCATCACGTCCGCCAGAGCGTGCTGGAAGTCCTGGTGGCTCCAAGAGCCCGGGAAGACCAGGATCCCGAACCTCACGGCACCTCCTCCAGGTCGAAGCGGAAGTCCTCAATGACCGGGTTGGTGAGCAGGCGCCGGCACATCTCCTCCACCTGGGCCGTCGCCTTGGCCCGGTCGCTCTCCGTCAGGCGCAGGAGGATGAACTTCCCGACCCGGCAGTCCGCCACGCCGTCGAAGCCCAGACTCTGCAGGGCACTCCGCACCGTGTCCCCTTGCGGGTCGAGGATCCCCTTCTTCAACGTGATGACCACCCGCGCCTGCAGCATCCCCTGGGACCTCCCCGGGTCCCCCGGATCATCGCAGCCGCGCCGCCCTGCCGGGCGCTTGGATCAGCCGCAGACGCGCCGGAGGACCTCCGCGTAGGCCTCCTCCACCCTTCCCAGGTCCCGCCGGAACCGGTCCTTGTCCATCTTCTCCCGGGTCACCTTGTCCCAGAGCCGGCAGCCGTCCGGCGTGATCTCATCCCCCAGCAGGATCTGCCCCTTGTGCCGTCCGAACTCCAGCTTGAAGTCCACCAGCAGGATGCCCCGCCGGTCGAAGTACTCCTTCAAGAGCTCGTTCACCCGGAAGGCGCCGTCCACGATGGCCTCCATCTCGGGACCGCTGGCCAGGTTCAGCATCCGGATGTGGGAGTCATTGATCAGCGGGTCGCCCAGGGCGTCGTCCTTGTAGAAGAACTCCAGGACCGGCTCCGCCAGATCCTGCCCCTCGGGGAGCCCGAGGCGCTTGGCCAGGCTCCCGGCCACGATGTTGCGGACCACCACCTCGATCCGGATGATCTGGAGGCGCTTGACCAGCATCTCCCGTTCGGAGAGGACCTTGACGAAGTGAGTGGGGACGCCGTGCTCGGCCACGTGCGCGAAGAGGGTGGCCGCAATCCGATTGTTCATGACCCCCTTTCCCACGATGGTCCCCCGCTTCGCCGCATTGAAGGCCGTGGCGTCGTCCTTGAAGTACTGGATGAGCAGATCCGCGTCGTCCGTCTCGTACAGGATCTTGGCCTTCCCCTCGTAGAGCTTCGCGCGTCGCTCCATCCCCTCTCACTCCTTCCCCGACCTACTCCGTCTCCGACTCCAGCAACCCCACGCGCTCGAAGAGGGTGTCCACCTGGGCGACCGTGGGCTCCAGGGTGCAGCAGGCGGCGATCTCCCCCTCCGACAGCTGCCGCCGAACCTCGGGGTCCGCCCGCAGGAGGGCGGGGAAGTCAGCCCCTTCCTCCCGGGCCCGCATGGCGTGCCTCTGGATGAGCCGGTAGGCTTCCTCGCGGGAGAGCCCCTTGTCGGTCAGGGCCAGGAGGATCCGCTGGGAGGCGAGGAGCCCGGCGCTCCGCTCCAGGTTCTCCCGCATCCGCTCCGGATACACGCGCAGGCCCTCAACGATCTCGGTGAAGCGGTGCAGCAGGTAATCGAGCAGAATGGTGCTGTCCGGAAGGATCACCCGCTCCACGGAGGAGTGGCTGATGTCCCGCTCGTGCCAGAGGGCCACGTTCTCCAGGGCCGCGAACGCGTTCGTCCGGAGGAGGCGGGAGAGGCCGCAGATCTGCTCGCAGCCGATCGGGTTGCGCTTGTGGGGCATGGCGGAGGATCCCTTCTGCCCCTCGGTGAAGGGCTCCTCCGCCTCCAGGACCTCGGTCCGCTGGAGGTGGCGGATCTCCAGGGCTGCGTTCTCTAGGGCCGCGCCCGCCAGGGCCAGGGCCAGGAGGTACTGGGCGTGGCGGTCGCGGGGAACGACCTGGCTGGCCACCGGCTCGGGCGTGAGGCCCAGGCGCTGGCAGACGTACTCCTCCACCGCCGGGGGGACGTGGGCGAAGGTCCCCACGGCGCCCGAGACCTTCCCGACCGCCGCCGCCGCCCGCGCCTGGAGGAGCCGCTCCCGGTTCCGGCCCATCTCGGCATACCAGCGGGCCACCTTGAGGCCGAAGGTGATGGGCTCGGCGTGCACCCCGTGGGTCCGGCCCACCATCAGCGTGTCCTTGTGCGCGAGGGCGAGGCGCCGGAGGGCCGCCCGCAGCGTATCCAGCCCCTCGAGGAGCAGATCAGCCGCGTCCCGCATCTGGACGGCCAGCGCGGTGTCCAGCACGTCCGAGGAGGTCAACCCCCGGTGGATGTAGCGGGCTGCCGGCCCCACCTGCTCCGCGACGGCCGTCAGGAAGGCCACCACGTCGTGCCTGACCTCCCGCTCGATGGCCGCGACCCGCTCCGGGTCGTAGCCGGCCCGCCCCTGGATCGCCCGGAGCGCCTCGGCGGGGATCTCCCCCAGCTTCGCCCAGGCCTCACAGGCGAGCACCTCGATCCGGAGCCAGAGGTCGAGCCGGGTCCGGTCCTCCCAGAGGCGGGCCATGGCCGGGCGGCTGTAGCGCGGGATCATACGCTCCCTCTCAGGCCGGGACCGGGGCGGCCCCGATCCGGGCGAGCGGGCCGATGGTCGTCTGGGTGAACCGCTCGCCGGCGAAGCACGCCTGGGCCACCTGCTGGAAGCGCTCTGGGGTTACCTCCTCGATCCCCCGGATGATGGCGTCCAGGCTGAAGGTGCGCCCGAAGTACATCTCCATCTTGGCCAGGCGGGTCATGCGGCTGCTGGTGCTCTCCAGGCCGAGCAGGAGGTTCCCCTTGAGCTGCTCCTTCGCCCGGCGCAACTCCTCGGCCTCGATGGGATGCGCGACGAGGCGGGCGCACTCCTCCCGGATGCAGCCGAGCACCTCCTCCAGGGCGGCCTCACCGCACCCGGCGTAGATGACCAGCAGGCCGGCATCCCGGTAGGAGGCCAGGTAGGAGTAGACGGAGTACACCAGCCCCCGCTTCTCCCGGACCTCCTGGAAGAGGCGGCTGGACATTCCGCCACCGAGGACCGTGTTCACGAGGTTGAGGGCGTACCGGTCCCGGTGGGCGTAGGGGAGGCCCTCCACGCCCAGGCAGAGGTGGACCTGCGAGACGTCCCGATCCTTGACGACGGTGGCCGGGCGGGCCAGCGGGGGGGCAGGCGGCGGGGCCGCGGCGGCCGGCCCGTCCCAGGTTCCCAGGTGGGCCCGGAGCAGCTCCACCACGCTGTCGTGGTCCAGGTCACCGGCAGCAGCCAGGACGGTCCGGTGGGGGCGATAGTGGCCCGCGAGGTACGCCCGGAGGTCCTCCCGGGTGAGGGCCTCGAGCGTCTGCGGACGCCCCAGAATGGAGCGCCCCAGGGGGTGCTCCCCCCAGATGGCCTGGGCGAAGAGGTCGTGGATCTCGTCGTCGGGGCTGTCCTCCACCATCCGGATTTCCTGGAGGATGACCCCCCGCTCCTTCTCGACGTCCGCGCGGTCCAGGCGGGGATGAAGGAGGAGATCGGCCAGGAGGTCCACGGCGACCGGGAGGTGCTCCCCGAGGACCTTCGCGTAGTAGCAGGTGTGCTCGCGGGAGGTGAAGGCGTCCAGCCTCCCCCCGACCGCCTCGATCTCCTGGGCGATGGCCTCGGCCGACCGGCGCTCCGTCCCTTTGAAGAGCATGTGCTCCAGGAAGTGGGAGACCCCGGCCTGCGACGCCTCCTCGTCCCGGGAACCGACCGCGATCCACGCCCCCAGGGCTACGGACCGGACGGCGGCCATCCGCTCCGTCAGGACCGTGAGCCCGTTCGCCAGAACCGCCTTCCGGATGAGGGGGGGACGGGGCATGCGGCTACCGCTTCTCGCGCTGTTGCTGGTCCCGGAGAACCTCCTTGCGGCTCAAGCGGATCTTGCCCGCCCGGTCAATCTCGATCACCTTCACGGTCACCTCGTCTCCCTCCTTCAGGACATCCTCCACCCGCACGATCCGCTGCTCCGCGATCTGAGAGATGTGCAGGAGCCCGTCGGTCCCGGGGAGGATCTCCACGAAGGCACCGAAGTCGGTGATCTTCTTCACCTTGCCGGTGTACGTCTTCCCCACCTCCGGGACCTCGATGATCTTGTTGATGATCCCGAGGGCCTTGGCGGCGGCGGCCTCGTCCACGGAGGCGATCTCCACCGTCCCGTCGTCGCTGATATCAATCTTGACCCCAGTCTCCTCGATGATGCTCCGGATCATCTTCCCGCCCGGGCCGATCACCTCCCGAATCTTGTCCACGGGGATCTTGAAGGAAATAATCCGGGGCGCGTAGGGGGAGATGTGGTCCCGGGGGCGGCCCAGGACCCTGTCCATCTGGTCCAGAACGGAGGTCCGGGCCACCCGGGCCCGCTCGAGCGCCTCCCCCATCAGGGCGGCCGTCACGCCGGAGACCTTGATGTCCATCTGCAGGGCCGTGATCCCCCGCCGCGTCCCGGCCACCTTGAAGTCCATATCCCCCAGGTGGTCCTCCAGCCCCATGATGTCGGTGAGGACGGCCACCTTCTCCCCCTCCTTCACCAGCCCCATCGCCACCCCCCCCACGGCGGCCCGGATCGGGACGCCGGCGTCCATGAGGGAGAGGGAGGCGCCGCAGACGGTCGCCATGGAGGAGGAGCCGTTCGACTCCAGGATATCGCTGACGATGCGCAGCGTGTAGGGGAACTCCTCGGGGGGCGGCAGGATCGTCAGGAGCGCCCGCTCGGCCAGCGCCCCGTGGCCGATTTCCCGGCGCCCCGGCCCCCGGAGGAAGCGGACCTCCCCCACGCTGAAGGGAGGGAAGTTGTAGTGGAGCATGAAGCGCTTGAACCCCTCCCCCTCGATGCTGTCCAGCCGCTGGACATCCTCGGAGGTCCCCAGGGTCGTGGTGACCAGAGCCTGCGTTTCCCCCCGGGTGAAGAGGGCGGAGCCGTGGGTCCGGGGGAGCAGCCCGACCTCGATCCGGATCGGACGGATGGCGTCCAGGGCGCGGCCGTCGGCCCGGATGCCCCGCTCCAGGAGCAGGCGTCGCATCTCCTCCTTCTCCATCCCCCCCACCAGCTCCCGCACCTGGGCCAGCACCTCGGGCGGCTCGCCGGCAAAGGCGGCCACGGTCCGCTCCCGGATCTGGGCCAGGCGTTCCGACCGATCTTCCTTGCCGGTGGAGGCGGCCAGGGCCCGGATGGACTCCCGGCAGGCCGCTGCCACCCGCTCGGAGAGGGCGGGGGAGGGGGCGGGGGCGGCGAAGGGCGTCTTGGGCTTCCCGTAGACCCGCTGGAACTGCTCCTGGATCCGACACAGCTCCGCCACCGCCTTGTGCCCGACCGCGACGGCCTCGAGCACGACCTCCTCCGGGACCTCCCGGGCCCCGGCCTCCACCATCACCACCCCCTCCAGCGTCCCCGCGATGACCACGTCGAGGTGGCTCCGCTCCAACTGGCTGTAGGTGGGGTTCAGAACAAACTGGCCGTCCACCCGTCCGACCCGAACGGCCCCGACAGGCCCGAGGAACGGGATCGGGGAGACCGTCAGGGCCGCCGACGCGCCGACGATGGCCAGGACGTCCGGGTCGTTCTCCATGTCGGCGGAGAGGACGGTGGCGATGATTTGCACATCCCGGCGGTAGCCCATGGGGAACAGGGGACGGATGGGCCGGTCTATGAGGCGGGAGGCCAGGGTCTCGGCATCCCGGGGGCGTCCTTCCCGCTTGAAGAAGCCCCCGGGGATCTTCCCGGCGGCGTACGCGCGCTCCTGGTAGTCCACCGTGAGGGGAAAGAAGTCAATCCCCTCCCGGTCCTGCTTGGCTGCCACGGCGGTCACCAGCACCACGGTGTCCCCGCAGCGAACCCAGGCCGCCCCGTCGGCCTGGCGGGCCACGGTGCCAATCTCGATGCTGAGGGGCTTCGCCCCCACGAGAGCCTCAACGCGATGAGCCATGAGTCCTTTTCTTCCGCTGCCCGCGGCAAGCCCGGGTCCGGGGCTTCCCCGCACCACCCAGACCGTCACGGCAGACCGCGGACGGCTACCGGCGGATCCCCAGACGCTCGATGAGAGCCCGGTACCGGTTGATGTCTTTGTTTTTGAGGTAGTCCAGCAGCTTCCGCCGCCGGCCGACCATCTTCAAGAGGCCCCGGCGGGAATGGTGGTCCTCCTTGTGGACGCTCAGGTGCTCCGTGAGGTAGCTGATCCGGCCCGAGAGCAGGGCCACCTGCACCTCTGGCGACCCGGTGTCGCTCCCGTGGATCTTGAACTGGCCGATTACTTCTTGCTTCTTGGCGAACTCCTTCGCCATCTCCCTTCTCCCCCCTTTCACCCCCGCCGCGGGACGCCCCCGCCAATGGGCGCATCCTCAATGTTTTCGAGCAGATAGCCTACCATAGAAAGAAAACCGCCGCAAAGGTATTTTCTGGCCGCGGCCTACCCGTCTCCGGCGGCGAGGAGACGCTCGGCAAAGCTGACGTCCTGCCGCATCTGGGACACCAGTGCCGCCGCGTCCGGGAAGCGGATCTCGTCCCGGATCCGGTGGAGCATGGCCACCGTCAGCTCCACCCCCGGCCCGATGGCCTCGCAGAGCGGGGGGAGGAAATGCACCTCCAGCCATCGGCGGGTGCCGCCGAAGGTGGGGGCCATCCCCAGGCTCATGACGGCCTTCCGCCACTCTCCGGCCGCCCGGGCGCGGCCGGCGTAGATGCCGTCCGGCACCAGGACCTCGGCCCCGTCCAGATTGGCCGTGGGAAACCCCAGGGCCTTCCCGCGCCCCGCCCCCACCTGGATCGCCCCCAGGACCAGGTAGGGACGGCCCAGGAAGGTCTGGGCCTCCCGGAGCTTCGCCTGCGCCAGCAACTCCCGGATAAGGGTCGAGTGAACCGGCGTGCCCCCGACGGCGACCTCCGGCACCACCTTCACCGTAAATCCCAGGGCCGCCCCCAGGCGGATCAGGTCCTCCGGGGTTCCCTCCCGCCCCCGGCCGAAGCGGAAGTCGGCCCCGACGTGGACACCCCGGACCCCGACCTGCCCCACCAGGACGTCCCGGACGAAGGCCTCCGCGGAGAGGGCTGCCATGGCGGGCGTGAAGAGGACGACGATGGTGAGGGCGATCCCCTGCTCCTCCAGGATCCGGGCCTTCAGGGGAGGGGGCGTGATGAGCCGGGGGGCGCGGGAGGGCGCCAGGACGGTGAGGGGGTGGTTGAGGAAGGTGAAGACCGCGGGCGTCCCGCCTGCCCTTGCCGCCGCCGCCACCCCCTGGAGGATCACCTGGTGGCCCAGGTGGACCCCGTCGAAGACCCCCACACCGCAGACGATCCCGGGGAAAGACCGCTGCCTCAGGGCGGCAAGGTCCGACATCACCCGCATCGTCACGCGGCCCCGCCGAAGACCCGAACCGGAGTCAGGACGCTCCGGCGGGGGTCGGTGGTGGCGAAGTCGGCGGAATCCAGGGCTGCCCGGGCGAGCGAGAGGAGCTGCCGGCGGAATCCCAGGACCCGGACGAGCGTCCCCTTCCGGATGTCGGGTGGGAAGGCCACCACGGCGGCGGCGGCGATGGCCCCCCCATGCAGGACCGCCGCGGTCGCCTCGGGGGCCACCCGAACCGCCGGCAGGTGGGCCAGCGCCTCGGCAATCGGAATCAGCACCTCGTCCCCCCGCCCACTCTCCACCCGCTCCGCGAGCTCCGCGAGCGTCAGGGCGTCCTTCACCTCGAAGCGCCCGGAGCGCGTCCGGGTGAGGCGGGCCAGGTGGGCCCCGCAGGAGAGGACCCGCCCGATGTCGTCGCAGAGGGCCCGGGCGTACATCCCCTTCCCGCACCAGACCCAGAGGCTGACCTCGGGGGGCTCGTAGGCGGTGCATTTCACGTCGTGGACTGTGACGGTGACCGGGGCCCGGTCCACCACCTGCCCCTTCCGGGCGAGCCGGTACAGGCGCTCCCCCTGCACCTTCTTGGCCGAGAAGAGGGGGGGGATCTGCTGGATCTCCCCCCGGAAGCGGGCCAGAGCCCCCTCGAGCTGCTCCCGGGTCACCCCGGACCAGTCTTTCTCGTCCACCACCTTCCCGTCCGCGTCCAGGGTGTCGGTGGTGACCCCGAGGCGCATGGTGAGCTGGTACTCCTTGTCGGCCGCCATCAGGTACTGGGCGATCTTGGTGGCGCGCCCGAGGCAGATGGGGAGCACCCCGGTCCCCTGCGGGTCCAGCGTGCCGGTGTGCCCCACCCGGCGCATCCCGTAGTGCCGGCGAACGGCGTCTACCACGTCGTGGGAAGTCATCCCCGCCGACTTGTTCACGTTGAGGACGCCGCTCCGCTCCCGCCGGTTCGTCATCCCCGCCCCTTGCCCCCCGCCCCGGTGAGCCCCCGCTCCACCGCCTCCAGGACCGCATCCCTGGCCGCCGCGGGGTCTCCCGGCACCTGGCAGCCGGCAGCGTTGCGGTGACCCCCACCCCCGAAGGTGGCCGCCACCGCCGCCACGTCCGCCCGCCCCCGGGAGCGGAGCGAGACCCGGATCCCGTCGCCGGTCAGGGCCTTGAAGAGGACCGCCACCTCCACCCCGGCGATGGAGCAGGGATAGTCAATGAACCCCTCCAGGGCATCCGGCGTGAGACTCCCTTCGGCCAGGTCACCCGCCGTGACCTCCATCCAGGCGACCCGACCGTCGCGGCTGAGCTTGAGGGTGCCGAGGCAGCGCGAAAGCAGCCGGAGCTCCGCGGCGTCGCGCTGCTCATAGAGCGCAGAACTGATCTGGGCTGGGAGCGCCCCCGCCTCCAACAGGGCGGCCGCCACGCGAAGCGCTTCCGGGGTGGTATTCTTGTAGTGGAAGGAGCCAGTGTCGGTCAAGATAGCGGCATAGAGGTTGATTGCCACCGGCGCCGAGATGGTGTACCCCAGGGCCCGGAGGAGGTGGAAAACCATCTCGCCTGCCGAGGAGGCGCCCGGGACCACCCAGTTGAGGGTCCCGAACCGGACGTTGGTCTTGTGATGGTCCACGTTCAGGACGGGGGCAGCAACCCCGGTGAGCAGCCCCCCCACCCGCTCCGGGTTGCTGCTGTCCACCACCACCACGCAGTCCAGGGCCTCGGGGAGCCGCGTGGCCTGTACCAGGTCGGCAGCCCCCGGCAGGAATCGGAGCACGCGGGGGAGGGGGTCGGCGTTGTAGGCCATGGCCGCCTTCCCCTGCTCCTTGAGCGCCAGGGTACAGCCGAGCGCCGCACCGATGCAGTCCGCCTCCGGGTTGATGTGGGAGAGGACCGCTACCCGGCGGGCGGCCCGGAGCACCTCCACCATCCGGGGGAAATCACCCATCCTCCGGCTCCTTACCCGCCGGGTGGAGCTCCCGGAGGAGGCTGGCGATGCGCATAGCGTGGTCGAGGGAGGGATCGCTCACGAAGGCGAGCGCCGGGATGACCTTCAGGCGGAGGCGGCGGCCCAGCTCCCCCCGCAGGAAGCCCCTGGCCGCCCGGAGGCCATCCAGCGTCTGGTCCTCCACGCCCCCCCCGGCTCGGCTGATCACGTAGATTCGGGCGGCCCGGAGGTCCGGGCTCACCGTGACGCCGGTGATGGTCACCATGCCCACCCGGGGGTCCTTCACCACTCGGAGCAGCAGCTCGCTCAGCTCTTCCCGGATCAAGTCGCCGACGCGCTCGGCGCGCGAATAGGGCATACCACCTCGGAACATCTACCGGTGGGTGACCAGGTCAATGCTGTAGTCCAGGAGCAGGGCGTCGCGGCTCCCCTCGATGCAATTGATGACCTTGTTCAGGGTCTCGTCCACCAGTTGGGCGTCATTGCTCACCGCCGCGACCCCTAACGTGGCCCGCTGCCACGAATCCTGCCGGTCCACCTCGGCGATGGAGACGTTGAACCGCGCGCGGATCCGGTCCTTGATGCTCCGGAGGACCTGGCGCTTGCCCTTCAGGGAGCTGTTCTCCGGGATCTGCAGCTCCACAATGCAGGTACCCACCACCATGGAAGGACCCTCACAGCTTGGGGGCCACGGCCTCCAGCTCGTAGACCTCGATGAGATCCCCGACCTTGATGTCGCCGAAGTTCAGCAGGCCGACACCGCACTCGTAGCCCGCGCTGACCTCCCGCACGTCGTCCTTGAAGCGGCGCAGGGAGGCGACCTTCCCCTCGTGGATGACCCGGCCGTCCCGGACGAGCCGGATGGTGGCATCCCGCATCGCCTTCCCGTCCTGGACGTAGCAGCCGGCCACGGTCCCCACCTTGGGCACATTAAAGGTGTTACGCACCTCGAGGCGCCCCACGTGCCGCTCCACGTACTGGGGCTCCAGGAGGCCCTCCATGGCCTTCTTCACCTGGTCCACCGCCTCGTAGATGACGGTGTGGAGCCGGACATCCACCTGCTCGTCCTCCGCAAGCTTCTGCGCCTTGGGTTCGGGCCGGACGCTGAATCCCACGAGGACGGCGTCGCTGGCAGCCGCCAGCATCACATCCGACTCCGTGATCGCGCCGACGGCGGTGTGGATCACCTCCAGCTTCACCTGGGGGGTGCTGAGCCGCTCCAGCGACTCCTTCAGGGGCTCGATGGAACCCTGCACATCGCCCTTGAGGATGATGCGCAGCTCCTTCAGCTCCCCCTTCTGCACCCGCTTGTGCAGATCGTCCAGGGTGACGCGGGGTTTGGCCACCACCGCCTGCTCCCGCCGCTTCTGCTGGCGGGCCAGAGCAATTTGACGGGCCTTCCGCTCGTCCGTGACCACCAGCAGGGCGTCCCCGGCCTCAGCGACGCCCGAGAGGCCCAGGACCTCCACCGGCATGGCGGGCCCGGCCTCCTGGACCTTGCGGCCCTTGTCGTTGATCAGGGCCCGGACCCGGCCGTAGTGCAGGCCGGCCACGACGGGGTTGCCCACCCGGAGCGTCCCCTGCTGGACCAGCACGGTGGCCACCGGGCCCCGCCCCTTATCCAGCTCGGCCTCCACGACGGTCCCCTTGGCCGGCCGAGTGGGATTCGCCCGCAGCTCCTGCACCTCCGCCAGGACCAGGAGGTGGTCTAGGAGGTTCTCGATCCCCTGCCGCTTCTTCGCCGAGATCTCCACGTAGATGGTGTCGCCGCCCCACTCCTCCGGGACCAGCCCCTTGTCGGCCAGCTGCTGTCGAACCCGGGCGGGGTCGGCGTTCGGCTTGTCAATCTTGTTGACGGCCACCAGGATGGGGACCCCGGCGTCCTTCGCGTGGTTGATCGCCTCCACGGTCTGGGGCATGACCCCGTCGTCTGCCGCCACCACCAGGACGACGATGTCGGTCACGTGGGCGCCGCGCGCCCGCATGGCGGTGAAGGCCTCGTGGCCCGGCGTGTCCAGGAAGACGACCCGGCCGCTTCCAACCTCCACCTCGTACGCGCCGATGTGCTGGGTGATGCCGCCCGCTTCCGAAGCGGCCACGCTGGTATGGCGGATGGCGTCCAGGAGGGAGGTCTTGCCGTGGTCCACGTGCCCCATGATGGTGACCACGGGGCCCCTGGGGCGGAGCTGCGCGGGGTCCTCCACCTCGGCGACCGCCGCCTCCTCCAGCTCCTCCGGCGGCGCCACCTCCACGTCGTGGCCGAAGTTGGCCGCCAGCTTCTTGATGACGTCCGCCGTCAGCGTCTGGTTCACCGTGGCCATGACGCCCAGCTTGATGAGCTTCTTGATGAGCTCGCTGGGGTTCTTGGCCAGCTTCCCGGCCAGCTCCTTCACCGTGACGTTCTCGGCCACCTTGATGACCTGCGGGGCCGCCGGGCCGCTCGGCGCGGCCGGGATGCTCGCGGCTGCCTCGGCAGCGGGCGGGGCCGCGGGGGGCGGCGGCGTAGACGGCTTGGGCCGCGCCGCGGGAGGAGGGGCGGGCCTGGTCACCGGGGGCACGCCCGGCCTCGCCGGGGCCGGCGGGGCGGCCGGCTTGGGCGCGGGTGTTACCGGGGGTGCCGGCCGCGGGGGGGTCGCCGGTGCCGCGGGCTTGGCCATCGGGGGAGCGGCCGGACGGGGCGGGGCGACGGGGGTCCCGGGCTTCACCGGGGCCGCGGGGGCGGCCGGCCTCATCAGGGTCGAGGCTCCGAGCAGAGGCGGCTTGGCGGGGGGCGCCGCGGGTGCGGCGGGCTTGACGACGGGGGATGCCGAGGGCTTGGCGGCTGCTGTCGGCGGAGCCGGCGGGGAGGCCGGCTGCACAGGCTTCGCTGGAGGTGGGACCGGACTCGAGCTGGGGGGCCTCACCTGACTTGGGGCAGGCTTCGCGTGGCGCGGGACCGGGCCCCGCGTCAGGATGGGGGGGCCGAGCGGTTTGACCGGGGCCTCCACCTTGGCGGCCGGGGGCGCTGCCGGCGCCGCCGGCTTCGCCGCCTGAGGCGCAGGCCTGGTCGGGGCCTTCGCCGCCGGGAGCTTCGCCTTGGCCCTGACCGGGGTCCTAGTCTCCGCCGGTGCTTTCTCCGTGGTCGGTTCCGCCTTGGCCTTAGTCCCGGCGCCCGCCAGCTTCGTGGGCGGCTTCGCCCCCTTCCTGTCGGCTAGGATGGCGCGCGCAGCCACCTCGTCCACGGAACTGCTGTGGCTCTTCACATCCATCCCGCCCGCCTGGAGGAGGGTCAGCACCTCCGCGTTCGGCCTCCCCACCGCCTTCGCCAACTCAAAGACTCGAATCTTGGCCACGCTGACCACCTTTCCCCTCTCCCCGCCGCGGCGGCGCGGGAACCTGCTTGGACAGCACGTCCAGAACTCCGCGGGCGAGGTGCGGATCGGTCACCGCCACGACCGCCCGCGGCACCATCCCGACCGCCGCCCCCAGGGCTGCCCTGGCCAGGGGGGCGACCATCGGGACCCCGCGACGGGCCGCCAGGCGCTCCCAACGCTTGGCCTCGGCGACTCCGGCGTCAGAGGCGACCAGGAGCAGGGCCGCCTCCCCTGCCTTGAGCGCCCGCTCCGCTGCCTCGTGGCCCGCCGCAATCTGTCGGGCCCGGCGACCCAGCCCCAGGAGTCGGCTGACCTTCCCCCGCACCGTCTCGACCACTGCCTCCACCAAGCCCTCCACGGTCACCCGACCCACGTCGCCGCGGAGCACGCGGGCAAAGGCCCGCCGCGCGACGGCGCGCCCGATGCACGAGGGATCCGGACAGGTGTACGCCCCCCGGCCGCCCCCCGCGAACTCCGGATCCGGGACGAGGCCCCCCGCGACCCGCCGGTATCGGACCAGAGCCGCCTGCGGCCGCACGGCGCCGCAGCCGATGCACGTGCGTTGCGGCGACCCCGGAGAAGCCACCTAGCGCGCGGGCCGCTCGCCCGCCTCCCCCTCTCCCGCCGCGGCCACCTGTGCCGGGGCGGCCTCGGCGAGAACCTCCTGCGGGAGAGCCGCTGTCGCTTCGGTCGGCCCCGCCTCCTCCCCCGTCTCGGCCACCGGGGCGGCCGTCGCGGCCGGCGCCTCCGCCGCCGGAGGCGCGGCCTCGGCGGCGGGCTCCGGCTCCCGCTGGACAAGCACCTGGTACTCCTGGGCCGCCTGGAGGATCTTCTCGGCGATCTTCTCCCCGATCCCCTTGACGGCGGTGAGCTGCTCCAGGGTGGCCTTCCGCAGGGCCGTCAGGGTGTCGAAGCCGGCCTCCGCGAGCCGCTCGGCTGTTTTCTCCCCGACACCAGGTAACGCGGTGAGGGGCACGGCGGCCTCGGCCGCGGCGTAGGCGGTGGCTGCCGCCCGCTCCCGCTCCAGCTCGGCCCGACTCTTGATGTCCACCTTCCAGCCCACCAGCTTGGCGGCGAGCCGGGCGTTCTGACCCCGCTTGCCGATGGCGAGCGAGAGCTGCTCGTCGGCCACCACGACAGTCAGGGTGTGCGATGCCTCGTCCGCATAGACCGTCCCCACCTCCGCCGGCTGGAGCGCACTCTTGATGAAGTCCGTGGAACTTTCCCGCCAGGGGATGATGTCAATCTTCTCCCCCTGCAGCTCCCTCACCACCGCCTGCACCCGGGACCCTCGATACCCCACGCAGGCCCCCACCGGGTCCACGTTGGGGTCCCGGGAGAGGACGGCGATCTTGGCCCGCTCACCCGGCTCCCGGGCGGCGGCCCGAATCTCCACCACCCTCTCGGCAATTTCGGGCACCTCCAGCTCGAAGAGGCGCGTGACCATCCCGGGGTGCGTGCGGGAGAGGACGATCTGGGAGCCCCTGGGAACCTTCTTCACTTCCAGGATGTAGGCCCGGATCCGGTCTCCCGGCCGGTAATCCTCCCGGGGGAGCTGCTCGCGCGGGGGCAGGATGGCCTCCGCTTTCCCCACGTTGACGATGACGTTCCCCTTCACCACCCGCTGGACGAGGCCGGTGATGAGCTCCCCCTCCTTGCCCTTGAAGGTGTTGTAGACCGAGTCCCGTTCCGCCTCCCGGACGCGCTGGATGATGACCTGCTTGGCCGTCTGGGCGGCGATGCGGCTGAAGCCCCGGACCGGCATCAGCATCTCGGTCTTGATCTCGTCCCCCACCTGGGCCTCGGGGTTGAGGGCCCGCGCCTCCTCGAGAGTGAGCTCCACCTTCGGGTTGGCAACCTCCTCCACCACCTTCTGGACCTTGCCCAGGCGGAAGGTCCCGGTGGAATCGTCGAACTCGATTCGGAGATCGTAGGCTCCCAGCGTCTTCCGGGCGGCGGAAAGGATAGCCGCCCCCACCGTGTCAATGAGGACGTCCCGCTCGATCCCCTTCTCCCGTCCGATCTGCTCAATGACCTGCTGCAGGTCTGCCGTCATCGCGTGCCTCCGACCCTGGACCGTTCCAGTCTACCGTCGCCGGGGGGCCCCGGCAAGCCCCGTCCGGCCGCCCTCATCCCGGGAACTGAAGCCGGGCCCGGCTGATCGCCCCGTGGGGGATCCGGATCAGGCGGGGCCCCGCCAGCTCCAGGAGGACGGCCTCCCCCTCGCAGCCGCGGAGGGTGCCGGCGAAGTGGCGCTGCCCCTCGACCGGCGCGAAGGTGGAGACCCGGACAGCCCGCCCGGCGAAGCGGAGGAAGTCCTCCGGCCGGGTGAGCGGCCGCTCCAGGCCTGGGGAGGAGACCTCCAGGGTGTACGCGTGGGGGATGAGGTTCTCCACGTCCAGGATATCCCCCACCTGCTCGCTCACCCGCTGGCAGTCGGCAAGCCTCACGCCGCCCGGCTTGTCCATGAAGATCCGCAGGACCCGGCCCCGCCCCTCCCGGCGGTACTCCAGGTCCACGAGCTCGCACCCTTCCCCCCGGAGGACCGGGTCCACCACCGCCCGGAGCTGTTCCAGGAGCGATGCATCGGGGCGCCCCACGGCCGCCTCCACAAAAGAAAAAGTGGGCATCGGGCCCACTTTTTGACGAAGGCCACTCTACCAGGGAGCGGGGCCGCGCACAAGAGGAAAATGCCGCTAGGGCTCCTCTCCCTCCACCCCCGCCGCCTTCCTCGCCTCCGCCACGACCCGCTCCTGGATGGGGGGCGGGACCTCCTCGTAGTGGGAGAACTCCATGGTGTAGTCCCCCCGGTCTCCCGTCAGGGAGCGGAGCTGCGGGGCGTACTCCAGCATCTCCGCGAGCGGCGCCTGAGCCTTGATGGCCTGGTTCCTGGCGCGGCCCTCCACCCCCATGACCCGCCCCCGCCGGCTGTTCAGGTCCCCGATGATGTCCCCCACGCACTCGTCCGGGGCCACGACCTCCACCGTCATAATGGGCTCCAGCAGGACCGGGGTGGCCTGTGCCGCGGCCTTCTTGAAGCCGAGGGAGCCAGCGATCTTGAAGGCCATCTCCGAGGAGTCCACGCTGTGGTAGGAGCCGTCGGTGAGGGTGATCTTCACGTCCACGACGGGGTAGCCGGCCAGCACCCCTCCCTCCATGGCCTCCACGATCCCCTTCTCCACCGCCGGGATGAACTGCCTCGGGATCACGCCCCCCACGATCTGGTTGACGAACTCGTACCCCTTCCCCCGGGGCAGGGGCTCCAGCTTGATCCAGCAGTCCCCATACTGCCCGCGGCCCCCCGTCTGCTTCTTGTACTTCCCCTGCGCCTGGACCGTCCCCCGGAACGTCTCCTTGTAGGGGACCCGGGGCTTCTGCATCTGGACCTCGACCCCGAACTTCCGCCGCAGGCGCTCCACCGCCACCTCGATGTGCGTCCGCCCCATCCCCGAGATGAGGGTTTCCTTCGTCTGCTGGTCCCGGCCCACCTGGAGGCTCGGGTCCTCCTCCCGCAGCCGGGCGAGGGCGACGCTCATCCGCTCCTCGTCCCCCTTCGACTTCGGGGCGATGGCGTAGGAGATGACCGGGTTCGGCAGCGGGATCGGCTCCAGCAGAACGGGGGCCTTCTCGTCGGCCAGGGTGTCCCCGGTGGCGGTCTCCTTGAGCTTGACCAGGGCGCAGATCTCCCCCGGGCCCACGGCCGGGACCGGCGTCTGGGCCTTCCCCCGGGGCAGGACGAGCTGGCCGATCCGCTCCTTCACCTGTCGGGTGGCGTTGTAGACGGGTGCGTCGCCGCTCAGGACGCCGCTGTAGACCCGGACCAGGGAGATCTTGCCGGCGTAGGGGTCGGCGAAGGTCTTGAAGACCTGGGCCACCAGCGGCGTCTCCTCCCTGGGGGGACGGCTCACCCGCTGCTTGGTCTTCGGGTCCGTCCCCGCCACCGGTGACCGGTCGGCGGGACTCGGGAGGTACTCGGCGATGAAGTCCAGCAGGGCCTGGACCCCCATGACCTTGGTGGCGGAGCCGCAGCAGACCGGAATGAGCTTCCCCAGGAGGATGGCCCGCCGGAGCCCGGCTTTCAGGTCCGCCTCCTCCAGAGTCCCCGTCTCCAGGTACTTCTCCAGGAGGGTGTCGTCCGACTCCGCCACCTGCTCCAGGAGGGCGTGGCGGGCCGCCTCCGCCTCTTTGGCGAATTCGGCCGGGATGGGCCCCTCGGCGACCTTCCCGATCCCGTCGGGCGCAAAGGTGAGGGCCCGCATGTTGAGGAGCGTGATGACACCCCGGAAGGCCGCCTCCGCTCCCACGGGGAGCATCACCGGGGCCGCGTGGGCACTCAGGTTCTTGCGGGCATCCTCCAACACCCGGGGGAAGTTGGCCCGATCCCGGTCCATCTTGTTCACGTAGAGGACCCGGGGGATGCCCTCGGCCTCGGCATAGCCCCAGACCTTGGCGGTGGTCACCTTCACCCCGGAGGCCGCACTCATCAAGATCAGGGCCGTATCCAGGACCCGCACCGCGCTCCGGGTGTCCGCCAGGAAGTTGGAGAATCCGGGCGTGTCCACCAGGTTGATCCGGTGCCCCTTCCACTCGCAGAACGCGACGGCCACGTTGATGGACTTCTGCTGTTTGACCTCGTCCTCCTCGAAGTCGGTGCTCGTGGTCCCGTCCTCGATCCGACCCAGCCGGGGGACCGACCCGGTCGCGAAGAGAATGGCCTCGGTGAGGGACGTCTTCCCATCGCCGCCGTGGCCGAGCAGGCCCACGTTCCGGATCCTGGCGGTGTCGAATCCCCTCATGGATCGCCTCGCTTGGTGGGTGCGACGGGAGGAGCGGGGGGCCCGACGGGCGAACCCCGGCTCCGGAGGTGCCGACAGGCCAGGGGAGACCGGCCGAGAGGAACCGGTCCGGCCACGGGGTGTCTGGACACAGCATACGGTAGGGGCGCCGCGGCTGGCAAGGGAAAACCCCCAAACGGAACCGCCCCCCCCGGTGCGCGGACCGGGGAGGGCGGGCCACTCCTCCCGTCGGGATCGCGCCTACTCGGCCGCGGCCGCGGCGGGGAGCGCGGGCGCCGCAGCGGGCCGCGGCCCCCCCCGGCGACGCCGGCGGCGACGCCGACCCGACCGGCCCTCGCCCCGAGCGGAGGCGGCGGCTGCAGCCGGCTCTCCCCGGGCGCCGACCGCGGCCTCGGCTCCCCCCTCCGCCCCGGCCGGGGCCCCCTCACCCCGCTCCTTCCCCTTCCGGGCCGGCCGGACCCGCTCGGCCACCTCCGCCCCGATCAGTTCGATCGCCGCCAGCGGGGCCCCGTCCCCCATCCGGTAGTCCAGCTTGGTGATCCGCGTATAGCCGCCATTGCGACCCTGGTAGCGCCCGCCCAGGGCGTCGAAGAGCTTCTTCAGGACCCGCTCGTCCTGGACGACCTCGGCCGCCTGGCGGCGCGCGTGCAGGTCCTCCCGCTTGGCCAGGGTGATCATCCGCTCGGCGATCTTCCGCAGCTCCTTCGCCTTGGCCTGCGTGGTGATGATGCGTTCGTGCAGCAGCAGGGAAGTGGTGAGGTTCCGGAGGAGGGCCTCCCGGTGCTCCGTGGTCCGCCCCAGCTTGCGCCGTGCCTTCCGGTGCCGCATGGTGGCTACTCCGTCTGCTTCTGGGCGCCGACCCCCGCCGGGAATTCGGCCGGGTTCATGCCCAGCCGGAGCCCCATCTCTTCGAGGATCTCCTTGATCTCGTTCAAGGACTTGCGCCCGAAGTTCTTCGTCTTCAGCATCTCCGCCTCGGTCTTCACAACCAGCTCATGGATGGTCCTGATGTCGGAACTCTTCAGGCAGTTGGCGGAGCGCACGGAGAGCTCCAGCTCCTCCACGCTGCGGTTCAGGTTCTCCACCATCTGCTCCCGCTCCGCATCCACCACCGGCTCCTCCACCTCCGCCCCCTCCTCGAAGTTGATGAAGATGGTGAGGTGGTCCTTCAGAATCTTCGCCGCGTAGGCCAGGCCATCCTGGGGCAGCACGGAGCCGTCCGTCCAGACCTCCAGGATGAGCCGATTGTAATCGGTGGCCTGGCCGACGCGCGTGTCCTCCACCTGGAAGTTCACCCGGCGGATGGGGGAGAAGATGGCATCCACGGCGATGACGTCCACCGGCTGCCCCTCCCGCTTGTTCCGCTCTGCCGGGACGTAGCCCCGTCCGCGCTGGACCTCCAGCTCCATCTCCAGCTTGCCGTCCTTGTCGAGCGTGGCGATGAAGAACTCCGGGTTCAGGATCTCCACGTCGGCGTCGGTGAGGAGCTGGGCGGCCCGCACCTCCCCCGGCCCTGTCGCTTTCAGGGCGAGGGTCTTGGGGTGGTCCACCAGCATCTTGAAGCGCAGCCCCTTGACGTTCAGGACGATGTCGGTGACGTCCTCCTTGACCCCCGGGATCGAGGAGAACTCGTGGAAGATCCCGGGGATGCGGATGGTGGTCACGGCTGCCCCCTCGATGGACGAGAGGAGGACCCGCCGGAGCGAATTGCCTAACGTCAGCCCGAGCCCCCGCTCCAGCGGCTCGGCGATGAACTTGCCGTACGTGCTGGTGAGGGTCTCCAGCTCGCACTCCAGCCGCTTGGGCTTCTGGAAGCCCTTGAACTTCTGCAGCATCCAACCCTCCTCAGGCCCCCGCCGCCCCGCCCGTCCGAGCCCGCGGGAGTGGCGCCCGGGGGCACTGCCCCGCCCCCGAGCGGGGGCGCCGGACCTGTCACCTATTTGGAGTAGAGGGCAACGATGAGATGCTCTTCCACCGGCAGCCCGGCGTCCTCCCGGGTCGGGAGGCTCCGGATCGTACCCTTCAGCCCCCCCGGGTCCACCTCCAGCCAGGCAGGGGTCGGCCGCTTCTTGGCCGACTCCAGGGCCTGGCGGATGGCCGTGAGCTCCCGGCTGGCCGGCCTGACCTGCACCACGTCTCCCACCCGGACCAGGGCGGACGGGATGTCCACCTTCTGCCCATTCACCTGGATGTGGCCGTGGCGGGTGAGCAACCGCGCGGCGGCGCGGGAGGCGGCGAACCCGAGCCGGTGGACGACGTTGTCCAGCCGCTGCTCCAGGAGGCGGACCAGGTTCTCGCCCGTGATCCCCCGCTGCTGGGTGGCCATCTGGAAGTAGCGGCGGAACTGGCCCTCCAGCACCCCGTAGATCCGCTTCATCTTCTGTTTCTCCCGGAGCTGCAGGCCGTAGTCCGAGCGCCTGACCCGCCGCTGCCCGTGCTGCCCGGGAGCGTACCCCCGCTTGTCTATGGCGCACTTGGTGGTGTGGCAGCGATCGCCCTTCAGGAAGAGCTTGATCCCCTCCCGGCGGCAGAGCTTGCACACCGCGTCCGTGTAGCGAGCCACTGATCCGTCTCCTTCGGTGGGGCACCCCCCACCGGTGCCGGCGACCGGCCGGGCTAGACCCGCCGGCGCTTGGGGGCCCGGCACCCGTTGTGTGGAATGGGGGTGACGTCCTTGATGGCCGTGACCTCCAGCCCGGCCGCCTGCAGCGACCGGATCGCCGCCTCCCGGCCTGCCCCCGGCCCCCGGACGTACACCTTGACCTGCTGCATCCCGTGGGACATGGCCTTCTGGGCCGCGTTCTCCGCCGCCACCTGGGCGGCGAAGGGTGTGCTCTTCCGGGAGCCCTTGAACCCCACGCTCCCCGCGCTGGCCCAGCTGACCACGTTGCCCGCCGGGTCCGTGATCGTCACGATGGTGTTGTTGAAGGTCGCCTGGACACAGGCGAACCCGTTCGCGATGTTCTTCGCATCCTTCCGGATGGTCCGCGGTCCCGTCCGCCGCCTCGGTCCCGTCATGCCTCGCTCCCCTCCGCCGGCCGCGCCGGCTGCCCCCCGCTACTTGGCCGGGGCCGCCGTCTTGGCCCGCTTCACCCCGACGGTGCGCCGCGGCCCCTTCCGGGTCCGGGCGTTGGTACTGGTCCGCTGCCCCCGGACCGGCAGGCCCCGCCGGTGGCGGAGCCCCCGGTAGCACCCGATGTCCATCAGGCGTTTGATGTTCATGGAGACTTCCCGCCGGAGGTCCCCCTCCACCCGGTACTGGCCCTCGATGACCCGCCGGAGCCGGTTGACCTCGTCCTCCGTCAGGTCCTTCACCCGGGTGGCCGGGCTGACCTGGGAGTCCCGGAGGATCTTCAAGGACGAGGAGCGCCCGATCCCGTAGATGTAGGCGAGCGCCACCTCCAGCCGCTTCTCCCGCGGCAGGTCCACCCCCGCAATGCGCGCCACCGATCCTCCTCCCTACCCCTGCCGCTGCTTGTGGCGGGGGTTCTCGCAGACGATGCGGACCACGCCCTTCCGGCGGATCACCTTGCACTTCTCGCAGATCGTCTTCACCGAGGCCCGGACCTTCATCGCGCGCCGCTCCCCTCTACTTGTACCGGTAGGTGATCCGGCCCCGGGTCAGGTCGTAGGGGGAGAGCTCCACGATGACCTTGTCCCCCGGCAGAATCCGGATGAAGTGCATCCGCATTTTGCCCGAGATGTGGGCCAGGACCTTGTGCCCGGTCTCCAGCTCGACCCGGAACATGGCGTTGGGGAGGGGCTCGACGACCGTCCCCTCCACCTCGATCGCTTCTTCCTTCGCCATGCCGCCCGCTCCCTCCGTCAAACCTGGGTCAGGATCTCCACCCCCTCCTCGGTGAGGGCGATGGTGTGCTCGAAGTGGGCCGAGAGGGACCGGTCCTTCGTCACCGCCGTCCAGTTGTCCGGGAGGATCTCCACCTCGGGGCCACCCGCGTTCACCATCGGCTCGATGGCCAGGACCATCCCGGGCCTGAGCCGAGGCCCCGTCCCCGGGGAACCGTAGTTGGGGATCTGGGGGTCCTCGTGCAGGGCCTTCCCGATCCCGTGCCCCACAAAGATCCGGACCACCGAGAACCCGTGGACCTCCACGTGAGTCTGCACGGCGTGGGAGATGTCCGAGAGGTGTCCGCCGAGCCGGACCGCGCCGATCCCCCGCATCAGCGCCTCCTCGGTCACCCGGAGGAGCCGGCTCGCCTCCTCGCTCACCTCCCCCACCGGGACCGTCAGGGCGGAGTCGCCGTAGTACCCCTCTACGATCGTCCCCAGGTCGAGGCTCACCAGGTCCCCCGCCTTCAGGCGCCGCTCCGAGGGGAGGCCGTGGACCACCTCCTCGTTCACTGAGACGCAGAGGCTGAAGGGGTAGTCCCGGTATCCCTTGAAGGCCGGCAGCGCCCCCCGCCGGCGGAGATACTCCTCGGCAAAGGTGTCCAGGTCCCGCGTCCGGACGCCCGGCGCCACCCGCGCGGCCACGGCCTGCAGCGCCTCCGCCACGAGCCGGTTGGCCTTCCGAAGGAGCTCGATCTCCCAGGGCGCCTTGTGTTCGATGTGCCCCTTGATCGCCCGCCCCTACCCTTCCGCGCCCAGGAGGCGGCAGATGCGGGTAAAGATGGCGTCAATGTCCCCCCGGCCGTCCACCTCCCGCAGGAGCCCGCGCCCCCGGTAGTAAGCCACTAGAGGGGCGGTCTGCTCCCGGTAGACCGCGAGCCGCTTCCGGATCGTCTCCTCCCGGTCGTCGTCCCGCTGCAGCAGGCCCCCCCCGCACCGGTCGCACAGGCCCGCCCGGCGGGGCGGGGCGGTCTCCAGGTGGTAGGCGGCCCCGCAGCTCCCACAGGTCCGCCGGCCGCCGAGGCGCCGGACCAGCTCCTCCGGGTCCACCGTGAGGCTGAGGACCGCGGTGAGCGGCGTCCCCAGGGCCTGCAGCATCTCCCCCAGGGCCTCGGCCTGGGCGGCGGTCCGGGGGAAGCCGTCCAGGATGTAGCCCCGGGCGCAGTCGGGGGCAGCCAGGCGCTCCCGGATGATGCCGATGACCACGCTGTCCGGGACCAGGGCCCCCTGGTCCATGGTGGCCTTGGCCTCCCGCCCCAGGGGGGTCCCCGCGGCCACCGCCGCCCGGAGGATGTCCCCGGTGGAGACCTGGGGGATGCCGAGCTTCTGCGTCAGGCGCTGGGCCTGCGTCCCCTTCCCGGCCCCCGGGGGGCCCAACAGGATCACCCGCACCGCCCGCCCCCGCCTACCACGTCCGGCCCTTCAGCCGGCTCTTTTTGAGGAACCCTTCGTAGTGGCGCATGAGGAGGTGGGCCTCCACCTGCTGGACCGTGTCCAGGCCCACGCCCACCACGATCAACAGGGAGGTCCCGCCGAAGAAGAAGGGGGCATTGGTCCAGAGGATCAGGGTCTCGGGCAGGATGGAGATGGCGGCCAGGTAGATGGCCCCCACCAGGGTGATCCGGTCCAGGATCTTCTCGAGATAGTCCGCCGTCTTGGCGCCGGGCCGGATGCCGGGGATGAAGCCGCCGTACTTCTTCATGTTGTCGGCCACATCGTCCGGCTTGAAGACGATCGCGGTGTAGAAGTAGGTGAAGAAGATAATGCTGGCCCCGTAGAGGACGAAGTAGAGCCAGGTCCCGCCGGCCAGGGCGGCGGTGACCGCCTGGATCCAGCCAGTCTGGACGAACTGGGCGATGGTGGCCGGGAAGACCAGGATGGAGGCGGCGAAGATGACCGGGATGACCCCCGCCGTGTTGACCCGGAGGGGGATGTGGGTGCTCTGCCCGCCGT
>JAKEHP010000079.1 GCA_022614955.1 Candidatus Methylomirabilota bacterium | reverse complement strand
GGGGGTAGCTCTGGGCAACCCGGGCGGCCAGGTCGCGCAGGAAGTGGATCTCGGCCAGGAAGGTGTGGCTCGGATCCTCCACGCGGGACACCCCCTCTCCAGAAAAGAACCGAAGGCGCGCGCCCAGTCGGTCGGGAATTGCGCCCGAGCCTACTGGCCGCGCAGATGCCTGTCAAGCTATCTACTCGTGCCGGATCGCCTCGACCGGCCGGAGCGCCGCCGCCACGGAGGCCGGCACCGCGCCGGCTGCCAGGGCTGTCCCGAGAGCGAGGGCTGTCACCTGGATGACCTCGCGGGTCGGGAAGTGGAACTGGATGGACCAGCCGAAGGACTGGACGTTGATGACATAGATCAAAATCGCCGAGAGGGCCAGGCCCACGGCCACTCCGAGGAGGTTCGCCGCGACCCCCAACAGCCCGGCCTCCGTCAAGACCGTGGCGAGAACCTGTCGGCGGCTGCACCCCACCGCCCGCAGGATCCCCAGCTCCCGCTGCCGCTCCAGGACCGCCGCCATCTGCGCGTTCAGGATGCCGAGGGCTGCGACGATCAACGCGATGAGCTCCAGGGCGTAGGTGATGGCGAAGGTCTGGTCGAAGATCTCCAGGACCCGAGCCTTGAGCGCGCGGTTGGCCAGCAGCAGGAGATCCTCCCGCCCAGACACGGCATCCAGGATGCGGCGCCGGACCGCCTCGGGGTCGGCGCCCGGCTTGAGGTAGATGGCCACCGAGCTGACGAACGGGTCCCCGATGAGGCGCGTGAAGAGAGGCCGGTCTATCACCACCAGCCCGCCCTCCGTGGTGTAGTCGTAGAAGATGCCGGCCACCGGGAGTTCCGCCGGACCGCGAGGCGTCGGGAGATTGATCCGCTCGCCCACCCGGACGCCGTAGCGGAGGGCGAAGGTCTCAGAGATCACCACCGCGCCCTCTTCGCGGGCCCCCCGCAGGATCGCGGGGGCGTCCCCGTCCACCATGAGGAGACGGCCGTAGCGGGCATGGACGGCGAAGTCGCCGGAGGCGAGGAGGAACCGGCCGCCCCGCCCGTCCTCCACCCGGATGCTCCGGAACGGATCCAGCGCCTCCACCCCCTCCACGGCTGCCAGCGGCCGGAGGAGGTCCGCCGGCAGGCGCCCGTCGGCACCCTTCAGGTACCGGCCCGCGGGGCTCAAGACGAAGTCGGCCCGGATGCTCTGGCCGATCCACGCCTCCACCGTCGCCCGGAAGGACCGGACCATGGTGGAGACGCTCACCAGCATGGCCAGCCCCACCATCATGGCGGAGGTGGCCACCGCGTTCCGGCGGACGGCGCGCCGCAGGGAGAGGAGGGCGAGGCCCGCCGGGACCGGGAGAATCTGGAGCAGGGGCCGGCCGGCGGCCGCCAGGGCCCGCAGGAGAGCTGGCGAGAGGAGCGCGCCCCCCAGCACTGCGGCGAGGGCGGCCAGGTAGCCCTCCACGGGGGGAGTCCCGATGGGGCCGGGGCGGGCCAGCAAGGCCGCCAGTCCGAGGAGGGCAGCTCCCGCCGCGGCCGTGGCGCCCGTCCGGGGGCGACGCAGGAGCGTTCCAGGCGTGAGCGCCTCCCGCGGGCTCACGGCCGCGGCAAGGCGGGCCGGGCCCGCCGCGGCAAGGAGCGCGGCGGCGAGGCCAGCCAGGAGCCCCAGGGCGAGCGTGCCCGCCGTGAGGACTGGCGGCTCGGGCCGGACGAAGGCGTAGAGCTGGGAGACCGTCCGGGCCATGGCGGTCACGGCAGCCCGGGAGAGGGCGGCCCCGGCGAGGGCGCCCAGGAGGCCCCCCGCCGCCCCCAGGAGCGCGGCCTCGCCGGCGACGAGGGCCGCGACGCCCCGGCGGCTGAGGCCCAGGGCCCGGAGGATGCCGAGGCTCCGGCGCCGGCGCAGGACGGCGATCCCCATCGTGTTGTAAACGAGGAAGCAGCCGGTGAGCAGGGCGATGAGGCTCAGGACGGTCAGGTTCAGCCGGAAGGAGGCGAGCATCGCCTCGACCTGGGTGGTCCGGGCGGCCGGCCGCTCCACCGTGAGGCCTGCCGGGAGCATCGCTCGGAGCCGGGCAGCGATGGCGACGGGGTCCGCCCCCGGCTTGAGCAGCAGGTCCACCCGGTCCAAGCGCCCCAGCTTCTGGAACTGGACCTGTGCCGTGGCGATGTCCAGGATGGCGAGGCGCCCGTCCAGGGCGACGGCCGGCCCCTCGGCCGTGAGGAGCCCCCGGACCCGAAAGGCGCGGGGGCCCGCCGGCGTGAGAAGGGTCAGGCGCCCGCCGACCTCGAGACCGTGCGCCTCCGCAAACCGGCGGGCCAGGAGGAGGGCCTCGGGGTCCGTCAGGAGGGTCAGGGGATTGGCCGCGACCGGGCGGTCGGCCAGGCGGTAGTCGCGGAAGGACCGCTCCGAGAGAACATCCACGCCCAGCACCAGGAGCAGCTCACCGGGCATCCCCTGCACCGGCGCCAGAACCTCGATGAGGGGAGAGGCGTGGGCCACGGCCGGGTCGGCCCGAAGAAGGGGGAAGAGCTCCTCCGGGACGCCTAGCTCCCCCGCGTGGACGGTGAGCTCGGCCCGGCCGGCGACGGCGTCTACGCCACGGGAGAAGGCCGAGAGGACGCTCTCGTTCGCGAGGTGGATGGCGACCGGGACGGCCACCCCCAGCGCAACGCCCAGGACGCTGACCGTGACGCGGAATGTTTCCCGCCGTAACGGACGCAGGAGGAGGAGGGCGACCAGGTGGCGCAGCCGGGGCATCAGTCTGCCTCCAGGCGCCCGTCCCGGAGACGGACGACCCGGTCGGCCACGGCGGCAGCCTCGGCGCTGTGGGTTGCCAGCAGGACCGTGAAGGCCCGGGCCCGGTTCAGGCGGCGGAGGAGGGCGAGGACCGCCCCGCCACGCTCGCTATCCAGGTTGCCGGTCGGCTCGTCGGCCAGCAGGAGGGCCGGGCGCGGAGCCAGCGCCCGGGCGATGGCCACCCGCTGCATCTCCCCGCCCGAGAGCTCGTGGGGGAAGTGGTCAGCGCGGGGGAGAAGCTCCACCGTCTCCAGCTCCTCCCCAACGCGGCTCGCGATCTCGGGGATGGGGGTCCCATTGAGGAGGAGGGGCAGGGCCACGTTCTCCCGGGCCGTCAGGTGGGGGAGGAGGTTGTAGAACTGGAAGACGATCCCGATCCGCTCGCGCCGCAGGCGACTAAGGGCGCCGTCGGCAGAGCGCGTGAGGTCCACCCCGTCCACCAGGATGGTGCCGCGGGTTGGCCGGTCCAGGCCGGCCACCAGGTTCAGGAGGGTGCTCTTGCCGCAGCCGCTCGGGCCGATGACAGCCACGAACTCCCCAGGGGCCACCGTGAGGCTGACGCCCGCAAGGGCCGACACCGCCACCTCTCCCGCGCGATAAACTTTGTGGACATCCGCCAGGAGGATCACGGCGCGTCCCCGCCTGAAGCGAAGCGCATCGGGGGTACGGTCTCCCAGGGGAAGGCGGCCCGGTCCCCCGCCAGGACCGCTTGGGCCGCCACCCGGCAGCCGGAGAGCCCGCCCAGGAAGCTGTCCATGGTTAGGCTATGGAAGACTGGTCGGCCAGCCTCGGCCTTGCTCAGGCCGTACCCCAGGACCCGGATGCCGCCGCGCCAGTTCTTGTGCTGGAAGTGGTAGAGACCGACGGCGACCTGGATGATCCCCTGGAGGACTGTGCGGTCGCGGCCCCGCGGCTGCTCGAGCCAGATCTCCTCCAGCAACTCGTGGGTCTCGAAGTAGAGGCGGGCGTTGTAGAGGGCCGCCCCGCACTCCAGGGCGCGCGCCACCCCCGCCCGGAGGGCCCCGCCTTCCTCGGCAAAGTCCTCCGCTGCGGACCAGTAGGCCTCCACCTGCTCGGCGACGGCTGGGAGGTACCGGCCGAAGGGGATGGCCAGGGCCAGCCGGCCATCGGAGACAGGGACCAGGAGCGGGATCTCGCGCAGCGCCTCGCCGAGAGGGGAGCCCGCCAGCCACGGTGGCCGCGGCGGCGGGTCGCGGAGGGCGCG
>JAKEHP010000508.1 GCA_022614955.1 Candidatus Methylomirabilota bacterium | reverse complement strand
GGCGGCGACCCGCTCCCCGGGGGAGCACGTGAGACGCCTGGAGGCAGCGCTCCAGGCGGCCGAGGTTCTCCTGGAGGAGAAGGACCGGGAGATCGTCCGCCTGAAGCAGCAGTTCCAGGAGCGCCTGGCCGAGTTCGAGGGCCGGTTCGCCGCCCTGCAGCGAGAGGTGGGCCGGGCGCGCGGGGATGCCAGCGACGCGCGGCAGATCGCCGAGGCGCGGGTCCGGGGGGTGGAGCAGCAGCTCCGGACCCTGGCCGAACTGCTGGAGGGGCTGGAGGCGAAGGGGCAGGTGATCGCGGAGTCCACCCAGGCGGCGCGGGGGACGGTCGAGGCGCTCCAGGAACGGCTGGACCAGCTCGAGGAGGACATCCCGCCGGGACCGCACCGCCGGTCCCGGCCCTGAGGAGGCGGCATGCGCCTCGAGGAGATCCCCCGCCACCCCCTGGCCCTCTTGCCCACGCCGCTTCACGAGCTGCCCCGCCTGAGCGCCGCGGCAGGCGGGGTGCGGATCTGGATCAAGCGGGACGATCTGACCGGCTTCGCCCTCGGGGGGAACAAGGTCCGGAAGCTGGAGTTCCTGCTGGCAGACGCCCTGCGCCAGGGAGCCGACACCCTGCTCACGGCGGGGGGCCTGCAGAGCAATCATGCCCGGGTGACGGCGGCGGCCGCGGCCGCGGCTGGTCTCGAGTGCCACCTGGTCCTGAGCGGCGGCCGCCCCGAGCGCCTCCAGGGGAACACGGCGCTCGACGCCCTCCTGGGGGCGACCCTGCACTTCGTGCCCACGGGGCCGGAGCGGACGGCGCGTCTCTCGGCGTTGGCGGAGGAGCTGCGGCGGGCCGGCCGGAAGCCCTATGTCATCCCCATTGGGGGGTCGGTGCCGGTCGGGGCCCTCGGCTACGTCCTTGCCCTGGAGGAGGTGCAGGAGGAGTGCGTGCGGCGGGGGCTCCGACCCGAGGCGATCGTGGTGGCAACCTCCTCGGGCGGAACCCAGGGAGGGCTGGAGGCGGGGAAGCGCCTCGTCGGGTGGGATGTCCGGATCATCGGGGTGAGCAATGATGAGCCGGCTGCCTTCCTCCAGGAGGCCAGCGCCGAGCTGGCCACGGTCGCCCTTGCCCTCCTCGGCCGCCGGGAGACGGTCCGGCCTGAGGAGCTGACCGTTCTCGGCGAGTATATCGGGGAGGGCTACGGCACCCCGACTCCGGCCTCGCAGGAGGCGCTGGCCCTCTTCGCGAAGACGGAGGGGATCATCCTCGACCCCACCTATACCGCCAAGGCGGCGGCCGGCCTCCTCGATCTCATCCACCGGGAGGAGTTCCGCCGCGGCCAGGCGGTCCTCTTCTGGCACACAGGTGGCCTCCCTCCGGTCCTCCCCGTGTGATCCTCTGCTCAGCGGATCTTCAGCTCGGCCCAGAGTTTGTCGTAGAGGCGGGTGGCTTCCCCCAGGTCCTGCATCCACTCGAGGCGGGCCCGCGCTGCCGCGGAGGGGGAGACCGTCGGGTCGTTGAGGAGAGCCGGCGGAAGCAGCGGCTGCACGCTGCCGTTCGGGCTCGGATGGCGGGTGAAGGTGACGAGGCGCACCGCCACCTCCGGCCGCAGGAGGTAGTTGATGAACGCCTCGGCCGTCTTTTTGTGGGGGGCCCCCTTCGGGATGCAGAGGTGCTCCATGTAGATGGTGCTCCCCTCCTTTGGGAGGGCGTACTTCAGGCTGGGCTTCCGCTGGGCCACCCGGGCCACGTCGCCGCTCCAGGCGTGGGCCAGCCAGATCTCCCCCGCGAGCAGCAGCTCGTCGTAGTTCTCGCTGGTGTAGGCCTTCACCAGCGGCCTCTGCCGTCGCAGCAGGTCGGCGGCCGCCCGCAGGGCCTGCGGGTCCGTGCTGTTGAGCGAGTGTCCCAGGGCCTTCAGGGCTGCCCCGATGGTCTCCCGCTGGTCGTTCAGCATGCTGATCCGCCCCCGGTAGCGCCCGTCCCAGAGGGCGCGCCACGAGTCGGGGGTGGGCACCCGGTCGCTATCGTAGGCGATGCCCGTCGTCCCCCACAGGTAGGGAAGGCAGTGCGCGTTGCGAGGGTCGAAGGGCAGATCGCGGAAGGCCGGCTCGATGTGCTTCAGGTTCGGGACCCGCTCCGCCTCGAGCGGCAGGACCAGCCCCTGCTGGCGCAGGATGGCCACCATGTAGTCCGAGGGGACGATGATGTCGTACCCGGCGGCTCCCCCCTGGAGCCTCGCTAGCAGATCCTCGTTGCTGGCGTAGGTATCGAGCGTCACCTGGACGCCGAACTCCTTCGTGAAATCCTCCAGGACCGCCGGGTCCATGTAGGCGGCCCAGGTAAAGAGGTGGAGGGTCGGGTCCAGCCCGGCCTTCGGCCCTCCGCTCTGCCCACAGCCGGCGAGCAGCAGCAAAGCCGCCAGTCCCACCCGCGCCAGCCTGGAGGACTTCCGGAAGCCCGCGATATCGAGCAGCATGACGCCTCCCTGGTAGGAGCGGCCCCGCTTATACCACGGCGGGGCGGCGGTGTCACTCGTACCGTCAAAAAACCGCTTGGCTCGGACGAGCCACTTCCGTAGAATTCTGCAGGCCGCCCCCGGGCGGTCGGGAGGGAGGGCGCGGGTGGGGAAGGAGCCGCCCGGCGTGCGGGGCACGACGGGGCAGAACGCGGCGCGACAGGTCCGGGCGTTCCGGGCCATTGCGGCCGCCCTCCAGGCCTCCCGGAATCTGGAGGCGGTCCTCGAGGGGTGCCTCCGGGCGGCCTGCCGGGCCGCCGGTGCGCCGGGAGGTGCCATCTTCCTCCTGGAGCCTTCGGGGGCTGGCCTCTGCCTGGCTGCTGACCTCCGCCTGGGCCCGGCGGCCGTCTCCCCCTCGCTCACCGCCCCGGACGGGCTGCCCGCCCGGGCGCTCGCCACAGGGCATCCCGCGGCCCGTCCCCTTGAGGCGCCCCCCGATGGCGATCTTCTGGCTGCCGGTTTCCGGACCGCCGCGGCCTTCCCGCTCCGCGACGCCGAGGGGCTGCGCGGGAGCCTGCTCCTGCTGCGCCGCCGCCCCTTCGGCGAGGCCGACCTGGCGCTGCTCCTCCCCGTGGCGGACCAGGTGGCGCTGGCTGTCGGGAGCGCCGCCCTCTACCACGAGGCCTGGGAGAAGACGGCCCGCCTGGAAGGGCTCATCCACCTGACCCGGGACATGCTGGGTCACCCGGACCCGGAGACCGTCTATCGGGCGGCGGCGCGGGCCGCGGCGGGGCTGCTCGGGGTGGAGCTGGCCACCCTCTGGCTGCTCGAGGAGGATAGCCTCGTCCTCCGGGCGGTGGCGGGGCGGGAGACGGCGGTTGCTCTGACGGGGGAGCGGCTCCCCGCCCACGAGGGGCTGGGGGCCTTGCTTCTCCGGAGCCGTCGCCTGGTGGAGGGAGCGGAGGCGGCGGAGGAGCGCGCCTGGCGGGATCGGCCCTGGGTGGTGGACGAGGGACTCCGGGCCTTCGCCGCGGCCCCACTGGTCTGGGGGGATGCGGTCTCGGGGATCCTGGCGGTCTTTCGAAAGAGCCCACGCCTCACCACCCCGTTGGAGCAGGACCTCCTCTCCTTCCTGGCGGCCCAGGCGGCGGCCGCCGTGGAGACAGTTCGCCTCTTCGCCAGCCTGGAGCGGCACCGGGACGACCTGGAGGCCCTCGTTCAGGAGCGGACCCGCCAGGCCGAGGAGGCGCTCCGGATCCGGAGCCAGTTCCTGGCCAATGTCTCCCACGAGCTGCGGACCCCCGTCCAGGCCATCCTGGGATTCGCCGAGCTCCTGAAGCAGCCCGACGCCGAGCGGCTCACCGGCCGGCAGGCGGAGTTCCTGGGGAACATCGTGGAAAGCGCGCGGCACCTCCAGGACTTGATCCGCAATGTCCTGGACCTGGCGCGGCTCGAGGCAGGGCGGCTCAGCCTCGCCCTGGACTCTTTCCCCCTTCTGGATGCGGTCCGGGAGTCGGTCCGGCACCTCAAGGGGGTGGCCCACAAGAAGGGGGTCCGCTTCCACCTCGAAGCCACACCCGGCGTGGACCGCATCGAGGCCGATCTGGGGAAGGTGCGGCAGATCCTCTACAACCTCTTGAGCAACGCCGTGAAGTTCACGCCGGAGGGCGGGGCGGTCCGGGTGGAGGTGACCGCCCGGGACCTGGCGGCCGGGGGGAGCGGGTCGGGCGGCCGGTGGGCGCGCTACTACGAGATCCGCGTGGAGGATACCGGGATCGGGATTGACTCCCTGGACCTGCCCCGCATCTTCCAGCCCTTCGTCACCCTTCACCAGCCGGTTCCCGAGGCTCAATCCTCGGGCCTGGGACTCAACCTGACCAAGCAGCTTGTGGAGTTGCACGGCGGGACCATCTGGGCCGAGAGTCCCGGCCCGGGCCTCGGGGCCACCTTCACGGTCCTGCTCCCTGCCACACAGGGGGAGGCGGGGCCGTGACGATCCCGGTCCATCACCGGGCCAGGGCAGCCGTCGCCCTCGTCCTGGTCCTTGCCGCCTGTAGCCGGCCGTCCCCGGAACTGGCGCAGGGCCCCCGGGCAGCGCCCCGCTGGGAGCGGACGCCGGTCATCTTCGTCCCGGGAATCAACCGGGAGGTGGCCCGCCTCCTCCGGAACAGCGTCTTCAGTCTGGAGCCCCTGACCCTCCGGACCGACGCCGAGACCATCGCGCATCTGGGCGACCCCCGCTTCACGCCGGACCTCAAGCCGCTCAACGGCGCGCTCCCCTTCGATCCTGATCAGCTCCGGAAAACGGCCGTCCGGGGGATGCAGGGCCTGGTGGATTTCCTGACGCGGGAGGAGGGCTACGTCCGGGCGAGCCCGGCCGACCCGACCGACAAGGACTTCCCCGAGAACGCCGAGGCGGTCCGGGCCGACCGGACGCACCCGGGCAACCTCTACGTCTGGTACTACGACTGGCGACGGGATAACGTGGAGACCGCATGCCTC
>JAKEHP010000507.1 GCA_022614955.1 Candidatus Methylomirabilota bacterium | reverse complement strand
GCTCCAGATCCTCGACCACCTTCTCCCGGCCCGGCTCGCTCGCAAGGCCGGTAAACGGATCGGAGCTCACCATGGTCCCCTCACCAGGATAGGCCTCCCGCATGGTGGCGGGATCCAGGATGTCGCCGGGGGGCTGGATGACCACCCGGATGGGCAGGCGGTACTTGGTGGCGAACTCGAAGTCCCGCTGGTCGTGGGCCGGCACGGCCATGATGGCGCCGGTCCCGTACTCCAGGAGGACGAAGTTGGCCGTCCAGATGGGGATGCGCTCGCGGGTCATCGGGTTCACGGCGTAAGCACCGGTGAAGACGCCCTCCTTCTCCGCCTCGGCCCGGCTCCGGGCGGCCGTGCTCTGCCGCCGCATCCGGTCCACGAAGGCGGCCACCGCCCCTGCCTGCTCTGTCCCGCGGCTCAGCTCGGGGGTCAGGGGGTGCTCCGGTGCCAACACCATGAACGTCGCCCCGTAGAGAGTGTCCTGGCGGGTGGTGAAGATATTCAGGAACTCCTGCCGGTCGGCCAGGGGGAACCGGACCTCGGCCCCGGTGCTCTTGCCGATCCAGTTCCGCTGCATCACCTTCACCCGCTCCGGCCACCCGGAGAGGCGGTCCAGGTCGCTTAGAAGCTCCTCGACGTAGGCGGTGATCCGCAGGAACCATTGCTCCAGCTCCCTCTGCACCACGGGGGTCTCGGTGTGGCGCCAGCAGACCCCTCCCTCCGCCTGTTCGTTGGAGAGGACCGACTGGCACAGCTCGCACCAGTTCACGGGCGCCCGCTTCCGGTAGGCCAGCCCCCGCTCGACCATCTTGAGGAAGAACCACTGGTTCCAGCGGTAGTAGTCGGGGGCGCAGCAGGTCACCTCCCGGCGCCAGTCGTAGGAGAAGCCCATCTTCTTCAGTTGGGCCTTCATGTAGGCGATGTTGTCGTAGGTCCACTTGGCGGGGTGCACCCCGTGCTCCAGGGCGGCGTTCTCGGCCGGGAAGCCGAAGGCGTCCCACCCCATCGGGTGCAGCACGTTGTAGCCGCGCATGGTGAGGGTGCGCGCCACGACGTCCCCGATGGAGTAGTTGCGGACGTGGCCCATGTGGATCTTCCCCGAGGGATAGGGGTACATCTCGAGGCAGTAGTACTTGGGCCGGGGGCTCGTCTCCTCCACGTGGAAGGCCCCGGCCTCTTCCCAGACCCGCTGCCACTTCGCCTCGATTGCCCGAAAATCATAGCCGCGCGCCATGCACGCCCCCCGCCAGTGGGCAAAAACGCCCAATTCTTAGCACGAAGGCCCGGCCCTTTCAAGCCGCGTCCTGGGCCCGCTCGCCGTAGTGGACCTTCTCGAGGCAGAGGCCGTGGGGGGGGGCCGTCGGCCCGGCCCGGGCCCGGTTCCGGCTGGCGAGGAGGGCGGCCACCTCCTCGGGAGGACGCCTCCCCCGCCCCACCTGCAGGAGGGTCCCGACGATGGTGCGGACCATGTGCTGCAGGAAGGCCTCCGCCGAGATGACGAAGTGCCAGAGGGGCGGGTCTTCGACGAAGCGGGCCTCCCAGACTGTGCGCACCGGGTGAGATGCTTCGCAGGCGGAGGACCGGAAGGCGGAGAAGTCGTGGCGGCCCAGCAAGACGGCGGCGGCTTCCCCCATGGCGGTGAGATCGAGGGGTGGAGGCACGTGCAGGGTCCAGTGCCGGTGCAGGGGGGACGGGTCGGCCCGGATCAGGAGGGTGTAGCGGTACGTCTTCCCGCTCGCGCTGCGGCGGGCGTCGAAGGTGAGGGGGACCTCCGCCGCTTCGCGGACGACGATGTCCCGGGGGAGCAGGGCGTTGAGGGCCCGGTGGAAGGTCCTGCAGGGGTGCGGGCTCTCGGTCCTGAAGTTCGCCACCTGTCCCACGGCGTGGACGCCGGCATCCGTCCGAGCCGCCCCCACGAGCTTGACCGGGGCGCCCGTCACGCGCGTGAGCGCCGCCTGCAGCGCTCCCTGAACCGTCGGGCGATTCGGCTGCACCTGCCACCCGGCGTAGGCGCTCCCGTCGTACTCGATCAGGAAGCGGAGGTTGCGCATGGTCCCCCAAACAGAAAAGCAGGGCCGAAGCCCTGCTTGCGCACCGGGTCCGGCGGCCGGGGCGGCCTACCGGATGAGGAGTTCCGCGATCTGGACGGCGTTCAGCGCTGCCCCCTTCCGGAGCTGGTCCCCCACCGCCCAGAAGTTGAGGCCGTTCTCGCGGAAGAGATCCTGCCGGATCCGGCCCACGTAGCAGTCGTCGGTCCCGGCCACCGTGAGGGGCATCGGGTACTCGAGGCGGGACGGGTCGTCCAGGACCCGCAGGCCCGGGAAGGCAGCGAAGAGCTGGCGGGCGGTGGCGACCGAGACCGGCCGCTCCGTCTCCACGTTCACGGCCACTGCGTGGGCTCGGAAAACCGGAACCCGGACCGTCGTGGGGGAGACCTGGATGTGCTCGTCCCCCAGAATCTTTCGCATCTCGTTCACCAGCTTCATCTCCTCTCGCGTGTACCCGTCCTCCAGGAAGGCGTCCACCTGAGGCAGGACGTTGAAAGCAATCTGATGCGGGAAGACCTCGGTCGTGAGCGGCTCCCCCTTGACCCAGGCTGTCACCTGCCGCTTCAGTTCCTCGATGGCTTTCGCCCCGGCCCCCGAGACCGCCTGGTAGGAGGTGGCCACGACCCTTCGCACCCGCGCGTGGTCGTGCAGGGGCTTGAGCGGCATGAGCATCACGATGGCGGTGCAGTTGGGGTTCGCGATGATCCCCTTGTGGCGGAACGCCGCCTCCGGGTTGATCTCGGGAACGACCAGGGGGACCTCCGGGTCCATCCGGAAGGCCGAGGAGTTGTCAATGACGATCGCGCCGGCCCGGGCGGCTGCCGGTGCGAACTCCTTGCTTCGGCCGGCCCCGGCCGAGAAGAAGGCGACCTCCACCCCGCGGAAGGCGTCGGCGGCGAGCGGCTCCACGGGGAGCTCCTCTTCCTGGAAGTGGAGGCGTCGGCCGGCCGACCGCTCCGAGGCGAAAAGGCGGAGCGTCCGGACGGGGAACTTCCGCTCATCGAGGATCTGGAGGAGGGTCTCCCCCACCGCCCCCGTCGCCCCCACCACCGCCACCGCGTAGCCCTGACCCGCCATCCCGTCTACTCCTGTGAGAGGCCTCTCCACCCTCCGCGGTCCTTACACGCCTTCGGACACGGTCTTCTTGGCCGGTACCTGCTTCCCGACGATCTTGTTGATGGCGCTCAGGTAGGCCTTCACGCTGGCCTCGATGACATCGGTGCTGGTCCCCCGGCCCACCACGGTGCTCCCGTTCACCTCCAGGGTCACCGTCACCTCCCCCTGGGCGTCCTTCCCGGAGGTCACGGCCCGGAGCTGGTAGTCCTTCAGGGTCGGATGCAGCCCTGTAATCAGATCAATCGCCTTGTAGCAGGCATCCACCGGCCCGTCTCCCCACCCCGACTCCTGCAGCAGGACATTCTCCTTCGTGAGCCGGATGGTCGCCGTGGGGACGATCCCGGTCCCGCTGGTGAACTGGAGGTGGGCCAGACCGTAGGTCTCTGGCACCTCGAGCACCTGTTCCTCCACGATGGCCAGCAGGTCGGAGTCGAAGACCTCCTTCTTCTTGTCGCAGAGGTCCTTAAACCGGCCGAAGGCCTTGTTGAGTTGCTCTTCCGTCAGGGTGATGCTCAGGTCCTCGAGCCGCTTCTTGAACGCGTGCCGCCCCGAGTGCTTCCCCAGGACCAGGCGGCTCTGGGGCACCCCCACCGATTCCGGGGTCATGATCTCGTAGGTCAGCTTGGATTTCAGCATCCCGTGCTGGTGGATGCCCGCTTCGTGGGCGAAGGCGTTCGCCCCCACGATGGCCTTGTTGGGCTGCACGCTGATTCCGGTGATGCTCTGCAGGAGCCTGGAGGTCCGGTAGATCTCTTCGGTCCGGATCCCGGTGTCCATCCCGATGAGATCCTTCCGGGTCCGGAGGCTCATGACGATCTCTTCGAGCGAGGCGTTCCCGGCCCGCTCCCCGATCCCGTTGATCGTGCACTCGGCCTGGCGGGCGCCGTTCAGGATGCCCGCGAGGGAATTCGCCACCGCCAGGCCGAGGTCGTCGTGGCAGTGCACGCTGACCACGGCCTTGTCAATGTTGGGCACCCGGGTCATCAGGTTGCGGATCCGTTCGCCGAACTCCCAGGGGAGGCCATAGCCCACGGTGTCCGGGATGTTGAT
>JAKEHP010000506.1 GCA_022614955.1 Candidatus Methylomirabilota bacterium | reverse complement strand
CTCCTATAAGAGGTAAGAGGAAGGTTACCATGGTCTGGACCTCGCCGCCGCCCCGCCCCGGTCACCCGTACTACATGCACGATGCCATCTATGCCCAGCCCGGTGCGATCCGGTTGGTGCTCCGCACGAACGCGGAGATCCTGAAGACGGTCGCCGGCCAACTCAAGACCGTGGATGATGTTCTCCTCTCGGGGATCGGCACGTCCTGGCACGCGTGCCTGGTGGGGGAGCTGCTGCTCGCGCAGATCGGCAGCCTCGGCCACCGGGTCCGCGCCTTCCACTCGTTCGAGTTCAGGAACTACTGGCCGGACCCAGATCCGAAGACCGGTGTGATTGTCGTGAGCCACCGAGGGACCAAGCGCTTTTCGCTCGAGGCTCTCCAGAAGGCGAAGGCGGGGGGTGGCATGGGAGTCGCGATCACTGGCGCGGGAAGCGGGGAGGGACTGGAGATCGCGGACTACCTCCTCCGAACGGTGGGGCAGGAAAGCTCCGCCGCTCACACCGTCAGCTACACCACCGCGCTTGCGATCCTGGCAGCCCTGGCCGCGGCGCTGGGCGGGGACGAGAAGTTCGCGGCGGCGCTCGAGGCGGTCCCCAACCAGATGGCAGCCTTGCTCGGACAGGAGTCATGGGAAGGAATGGTGGCGCGCTTCCGGGATCGCCGGTGCTACTACTTCGTCGGAGGCGGTCCCAACACCGCAACGGCTTACGAGGCCGCCCTCAAGATGAACGAGGCGAACTACGCCGCCACGGTGGGGATGAACTGCGAGCAGGTGCTGCATGGCCCCTGGGCGGCCATGGAGGCGGAGGACCTGGTCTTCCTCATCGCGCCGCCTGGTCCGTCCTACGAGCGCTGCCTGGCGCTGGCCAGGGTGGCGAGCGAGGTCGGCGCGCCCGTCGTTGGCATCGTCGAGGAGGGCGATTCCGAGCTGTCATCGCGCTGCGCTCACACGGTGATCTTGCCGCCCGTCCCCGAGCTCCTCACCCCCATTCTTTCCGTGGTTCCCCTTCAGCTCTTCACGTACCACCTGGCGCTCCAGCGGGGGATAAACCCGGACACCATGCGCGCCCACCAGCCTGCCTACGGCCGCGCCCGGGCGGGCCTGTCACTCTAGGGGGGATCATGGCAACCATCCTCTGCTACGCGCCGGTCGTGGGCGACCGGCTCACCCGGAGCGGTCAGGAGGTCCTGGCCGCAGGGCGAGCAGCCGCCCAGGTTGCAGGCGGGTCCGTCGTCGCCGCACTCGTTGGGGCGCGGGCCAAAAGCGCGGCGTCAGCCGCCGGGCGCCACGGCGCTGCCAAGGCGCTGGTCGCCGAGCACGCCCTCCTTGAACCCTACCAGGCCGATGCCTACCTGAAGGCTCTCCAGGCCATCGTGCAGGCGGCGAGTCCGCGCCTCCTCCTCTTCCCCAGTGACTCGCAGGGGCGCGAACTGGCTCCCCGTCTGGCCCACCGGCTCCGGGCAACCCTCATCACCGAGGCGCAGGCGTTCGCCTCGAAGGACGGCACGCTGGCCTTTACCTGTCAAACCTATGGGGGGAAGGCAGTGGCCACACTCATCGCGCAGGCGGAGCCGGTCGTCGCCACCGTTCGCCCCAAGACCTTCTCTCCTTCGGAGGCGCCGACCGCCGGCGAGATAACGCCGATCGCGGTCACCTTGACGCCGCAGGATGCCCGCACACGGGTAGCCCGGAAGATCCAGGAAGAAGGGGGAGGCATGGACCTGGAGGTGGCCAAGGTAGTCATCGGGGGCGGCCGCGGGCTGGGAGGGCCGGAGGCGTTCAAGCTCCTCGAGGAGCTGGCCCAGGTATTCCGGGGAGCCGTCGGGGCCTCGCGCGCGGCGACCGACGCCGGCTGGGTCCCCACCTCTTGGCAGATCGGCCAGACGGGGCGAAGCATCAGCCCCGACCTCTACATCGCGGTGGGCATCTCGGGGGCAACCCAGCACATCGCGGGGGTCGCCTCGGCCAAGACGATCGTCGCCATCAACCGGGACGCCGAGGCGCCCATCTTCAAGGTGGCGCAGCTCGGCATCGTGGACGACTACCGGGCGATCCTCCCCCGGCTCGCCGCAAAAGTTCGGGAGGTTACCGGGAAGGGATAGGGGAGGCGGCCGTGGAGCCCGCGCGGGAAATCTACTGGAACATTCCGGGGCACGCCTGGCTCTACGTTCTTTTCCTGCCGTTCCTCCTCGTCTTTGCCTGGGGCATCTGGCGGGCGTTCCGGGCGCTGCGCGTGGGAAAAGGCCCGCTCCTCCAGGGACCTTTCCTTCCGCGCCTCCGGGCCTTCTGGGATGGGGCCGTCCTGCAGCGGCGGATCGCCAGGCAGCCATTCGCCGGGGCGATGCACCTCGGGCTCTCCTGGGGGTTCGCCATCCTCTTCGTGGCCACGACGCTCGTTGCCTTCCAGGACTACTTCGGCCTCCCCGTTCTCTCCGGCCCCTTCTACCTTTACTTCATGAGTCTCACGGTGGATCTGTTCGGCCTGGCGGCCGTCGCAGGGACCGCCCTCGCTCTCATCCGTCGCTACGGCCCGCGCCCGGAGAGGCTCAGGGCCCCCCACGGTCGGGACCCGTTCGGTCCGCTCCTCCTGCTCTTCCTGCTTGTCCTCCTTACCGGCTACGCCGTGGAGGGGCTGCGGATCGGGGCCACAGCCGATCCCTACGGGCGCTGGTCGCCCGGTGGGGCGCTCGCGGCGGCCCTTCTCGCCGGCCTCGACCCCGGCATCCAGACCGCCACCCACCGGATCCTCTGGTGGGCCCACGCCGCCCTCTCCTTCGGCTTCATCGCGGCCATCCCTTTCGCCGGGGCGCTCCACTTCCTCACGGCCCCAGTCAACGTCCTCCTCCGGAACCCGAAGCCGAGCGGCGTCATCGAGCAAGTCCCCCTCGAGGGGGCGGAGCGCTTCGGCGCCTCCCGCCTCGAGGACTTCACCAGGAAGGCCCTGCTGGACCTCTTGGCCTGCACCGAGTGCGGCCGCTGCCAGGACGCCTGCCCCGCCTGGGCCACGGGCAAGCCGCTCACCCCCAAGGGGGTCATCGTGGACCTGCGGGACCATCTCCT
>JAKEHP010000505.1 GCA_022614955.1 Candidatus Methylomirabilota bacterium | reverse complement strand
GTCTGGCACGTGTTCGTTCTCGCGGGCACCGCCTGTCACTTCTTTGCGGTGTTGTGGTACGCGGCCTGACAAGGGCATGAAGGTGACGGCGCGGCTTTCCTTGACACTCCTGGAGCCGGCCTTTAGGATGGGGCGGATTTGCGACCCGCGCTCCTGGCGCGGCGAGGGGACGGATGCTCGCGGCGGTGACGTTCGACTGCTGGCAGACCCTGATCGCCGACGACGATGCGACCGAGGGGGCGGCCCGCCGTCTCCGCATCGCGGGATGCCGGACAGTCCTGGAGCGAGGCGGCTTTCCGATCCCCGAGGCGGCGGTGGCCGCCGCCTATGACGCGGCCGGGCAGACGCTCGCCACACTCTGGGCAAGCGGTCGGGATATCTCGACGGAAGGGCAGGTCCGGTTCCTCCTGAGCCACCTGGACGGGCCGCTGGCCGCCGAGCCCCCGGGGCGCCTGCTCCGGGACCTCGCCGCCGCCTACGCCGCGCCGGTCCTGGAGGCCCTCCCGAGCCCCTGCGAGGGGGCAGCCGAGGCGTTAGCCTGGGCGGCCGGCCGCGGGCTTCGACTCGGCCTTATCAGCAACACCGGGCGGACGCCGGGGCGGACGCTCCGTCCCGCCCTGGCCAAGTGCCACCTCCTCCGCTACCTGCACGCCTGCACCTTCTCCGACGAGCTTGGCCTCCGCAAGCCTAATCCGCGCCTCTTTGAGGCTACCCTCACTGCCCTCGGAGTCGGCCCAGCGGACGCTGTCCACGTGGGGGATGACCCCGTGGCTGATGTGGCCGGAGCGAAGCAAGCCGGGCTGCGGGCCGTCCACCTGCGCCGGGAGGCGGGCGCGCCCGGGGCACCCGAGGCCGACGCCACCATCTCCTCCCTGCGGGAGCTCCCGGACGTCCTCAGCGCCCTGGCCGGAGAGTGGTTCGCGTGAGCGCCGGCGATCTCATCCTGCTGGTGATGGGGCTTGCCCTCGGAGGCCTGCTGGTGGCCCTCCTCCTGCGGGCACGGGGGGGCGAAGGGGCGCTGGCGCAACACCTGGCAGCCCTTGGTGAGCGGGTGGGGCAGATGCGGGGCGATCTGGACACGCTGCTCCGCCAGCAGGAGGGGCTGCGGGGGGAGGTGGTGGCGGTCCGGGAGCAGGGGCAGGCGGCGCTGCACCACGCACACCTCAGCCTCCGCGGCGAGATCACCCAGGCGCGCGAGGTCCTGGCCAAGATCCAGGCTGCGGACGCCGAGCGCGAGAAAGCCGAGCGGGAGGCCTACGACGCCCTCAAGCGCCTGGAGGGGATCCTGGCCGGGACGAAGGCGCGGGGGGAGGCGGGGGAGAACCTCCTCGGGCGGATCCTCCTCCAGCTCCCGCCTGACCTCCGGGAGGCCAACTGCGTCATCGGGAACAAGACGGTGGAGTTCGCCCTCCGGCTGCCGCAGGGGCGGCTCCTCCCCATTGACAGCAAGTGGCCCAGCCTGCCGACCCTGGAGGAGTGGCAGGCGGCTGAGGACCCGGGGGAGCGCAAGCGCCTCGCGGAGGCGATCCAGCGGGACGTGAAGCTCAAGGTGCGGGAGGCGGTGAAGTACCTGGACCCGAGCCGGACGCTCGGGATCGGGGTGGTGGCGCTGCCCGATCCGGTCTACGAGGTGTGCGGGGAGGTCCACGGGGAGGCGTTCAAGCAGGGCATCATTCTCATCCCCTACTCCCAGGCCGTCCCCTTCCTCCTGGCGCTGTATATGGCCATCCTCCGGTTCGCCACCGGCATAGACACGGCCCGGCTCTCCTCCGCCCTGAAGACGATCCTGGACGCCCTGGAGACCATGGAAGGAGAGGTGGAGGGGCGCTTCGCCGGCGCCCTGACCCAGTTGCGCAACAGCCGGGAGGCCCTCCTCGCCCATCTGGACAAGGCCCGTCGGGGAGCCGGGAGCCTCCACCTGGAGGGGCAGGACCCGCCCGCCCTGCCGCCCGCCTCGGAGTCCTGACGCCCGTGCCCGTCCCGCTCGTCCTGTCCGTTGGGGTGTTCGTCGTCACCTACATCTGCATCGCCCTCGAGAAGGTCAACCGGACGGTAGTGGCCCTGAGCGGGGCCATTCTTCTCCTCCTCGCTGATGTCCTGACCCTGAAGGAGGCGGTCACCGAGTACGTCCACTGGGAGACGGTGGGCCTGCTCTTTGGAATGTTCATCCTCGTCACCATCCTGTCCGAGGGGGGGTTCTTCGCCTTCACTGCGCTCTGGGTCGCCCGGAAGCTCCACTACAACCCCTACCGCATCTTCGTGGTCTTTCCCCTGGTCTCGGGGTTTCTGTCCGCCTTCATGGACAGCATCACGGTAATGCTCTTCTTCGCCACCCTGACCTATGAGCTATCCCGCCTCCTGAAGTTCGACCCGATCCCGGTGGTGGTGGCGGAGGTCACCTTGGCGAATATCGGCGGGGCGGCCACACTGGTCGGGGACCCCCCCAATGTCATCCTGGGCCTGATGCTGGGCTTCTCCTTCAACGACTTCGTGATCCACAACGGCCCCACGGCGGTCGTGGCGGCCGGCGCGGCCGTCGCCACCTCCTACTGGGTGAGCTGCAAGCGCCTGGTTCTCTCCACGGACGTGGACCGGGAGGGTCTCGCCCGGCTCGACCCGGCCGCCGCCATCCGGGACCCCCGCCTCTTCCAGTGGGGTCTCGTCGCCTTCCTCGTGGCGGTCTTCTTCCTGGTGATCCACAAGCCGGTGGAGGAGCTGGGCATCCCCCTCACGGCCGCCCTGGCCCCCCTCATTCCCGCCTTCGTGGCCCTCTTCGCCGGGGGGCAAAAGACCGAGGCGATCCTCCGGAAAGTGGATTACGAGGTTCTCCTCTTCTTCATCGGCCTCTTCATCGTGGTGGGAGGGCTGGAGAAGACAGGGGCCATCAGCGCCCTCGCCCGCGCCGGCGCCGACCTTTTCCGGGGGCAGTTCCTGGCCCTGATCTCCATCCTCATGTGGTTCTCCGCCGTCGCCTCCGCCATCGTGGACAACGTCCCGTTCGCCCTCAGCATGGCCTATGTGATCAAGGGGCTCGCCGAGCAGCCCGGGATCCCGGCGCTGGCCATCATGGTCTGGGCGGTCTCGCTCGGGACGGACATCGGGGGGAACGGGACTCCGATCGGGGCCTCGGCCAACGTGGTGGCCTACACCTCCATGGAGAAGGAGGGGGTCCGGATCGGGTGGGGCCGGTGGATGCGCCTCGCCATCCCGCCCACCCTGGTGGCCCTCGTCATCTGCAACCTGGGGCTGGCAATCAAGCTCTGGCTGCGCTTCTGGTAGGGGCGCCCAGGAGGCCTCCCGCGAGAGGGGCTCGAGGTGGCCCGGAGGGTGCGCTTGGGGGAGCCGGTGGAACAGATCGTGCAAGAGGCGCGGGGCGGGGAGTACGATCTGGTCGTGGTCGGGTCGCACGGGAGGACGGGGCTCGGGAACCTCCTCCTGGGGAGCGTGAACCGGGGTGTGGCGGAGCGGTCAGCCGCCCCGGTTTTAGTCATAAAGGCGTGGCCGGCCTGAGGCCGCGGGGACGGAATGGGAGGGCGAGTGACGGTTGGGACAATCCTGCGGGAGCGCCGGGAGGCGAAGGGGCTGACCCGGGAGCAGGCCGTCGAGGCCACCCGGATCAAGCCGGTCTTCCTTCAGGCGATGGAGGAGGACGACTACCGGCTGCTCCCCGACGAGCTCTACGTCACCCGGTTTCTCTATGAGTACGCCGCCTTCCTGGGCCTGGACACCGCCGCCCTCCGGACCCAGTTCCTCCAGCAGACCAGCCACGCCCAGGCGGCGGGGACAGCCGGCCTCGGTCTGAAGGAGCCGGTCCGAGTCTCGTTGCGCCGGGTCCTCCTCGCCGTCCTCCTCCTGGTCGCCGCCGTGCCGATCCTGGTCATTGGGTACTCGCTTTACACACAGGGGGGCAGGCCCGCACCCGCCCGGCCCGTCCTTCCCCGCGCCGCCGTGCGCCCCCCGGGGCAGCCCGGCGTCCTCCCCGCACCCCCACGGGAGATGCCCTCCATTCCCACCCCGGGCCCCGAGGGGTACCTCCTCCAGATCCAGGCCTCAGACATCACCTGGCTCACCGTCACTATTGACGGACGGGAGGTCCGGGATGTCCTGCTGCAGCCCGGGGACATCGTGCAGTGGCGGGCGCGGGAGCGCTACCTCATTACGGTCGGCAACGCCGGGGGGATCCACCTCACCCTCAACGGCCAGGCGCTTCCTCCCCTCGGCCGCCCGGGCCAGGTCCTCCGCAACGTCCCCCTTCCCCCCTCCGCCGAGGCTGCCAGGGAGTAGGCTCCTCGTGAGGGCCTGGCCCTGTCCCCCCCGCCGGCGAGAGACGAGCGGGTCGGGGCGAGGGCAGGGTATACTGCCGCCATGGGGTTCCTGGTTCGGGTCCTGGTGAACGCGATGGCGATCCTCGCCGCCGCCGCTGTGGTGCCGGGGATCGAGCTCAGCGGGGCCGGCGCGGCCCTGGGGGCGGGCCTCGTCCTCGGCGTCATCAACGCCCTTATCCGCCCCATCCTCCTGATCCTGACCCTCCCGCTGACCCTCCTGACCCTGGGCCTCTTCCTCTTCGTTCTGAACGCCCTCTGCCTGTGGCTCACCTCGGCCCTGGTGAATGGGTTTGTGGTCCAGGGCTTCGGGGCGGCCCTCTTCGGGGCCCTCCTGGTCAGCGCGGTGAGCTGGCTCCTGACTGCCTTCCTCAGCGACCGGGGGCGGATCGTCGTGATCACCCGCCGGTCCCCGCCTGCCTCGGGCTAGTGTGACTCCAACGAATTGTGCTTAACGATCAAGCGCCAGGGGGGGTGCGGTGCCAAATGACGAGCATCACGAGCGCCCTCGGAGCCGCCGCCTCTTCCCGGGGCGGGCCGCTCCTCCGCCCGATACCCAGACAGGGCTGCGTCGCGGCTCACCCCGGGCGGGCGGCAGCAGGAGGGCGGCCGGAGGCGTACGCTCGGGTACGCTCCGGACCGCCGCGGGCATCAGCCGCAGGGTGGTCAACAAGCTGAGGCGACGTCAGTTGGCCCGGCACTAGATCCAGGGTGTGATGGCGGGGAACGCCACGATGTGGGTCGGGAGGGCGACCACCCGGACACGGGAGCGGGGCTCCAGATAGAGCGTGGAGGCTTGATTGCTGTGGAGCATCATGCCGGAGGGGAGACTGACGCTGAAGAGGTTGTCGGCGCCCCGGAACTGACGTGAGACCACGATGGCGTTTCCCTCGACGTCGGGGATCAGGTCGATGTCGTCGGGGCGGATCATGACCTCGACCCTGGTCCCCACGGGGAACCCGGGCCGGTTGGGCAGGATGCCGATCTCCGTAACGATCCCTTCCTCCGTCACCATCCCCGGCAGGAAGTCGGCCTTGCCCACGAAGCGGGCCACGAATCGGGTCGCCGGCAGGTGGTAAATCTCCTCGGGGCGGTCGAGCTGCTCCAGGTGTCCCCCGTTCAGGACGCCCACCCGGTCGCCGATCATGAAGGCCTCCTCCTGGTCGTGCGTGACGAACAGGGTGGTGCTCCCCGTCTGGCGCAGGATCATGTGGAGGTCGTGCCGCACCTGGGCCCGCATGTCGGCGTCCAGGTTGCTCAAGGGCTCGTCCAGGAGGAGGACGGCCGGCCGGGGGGCTAACGCCCGGCCGAGCGCCACCCGCTGCTGCTGCCCCCCCGAGAGCTCGTGGGGGAAGCGGGTGGTGAGTCTCTCCAGGCCGACCAGGGCTAGCACCTCCTGCATCCGCTCCGCTTTGGCCTTCGGCTCCGTGCTCGCCAGGCCGAAGCCGATGTTCCCCTCCACCGTCAGGTGCGGGAACAGGGCGTAATCCTGGAAGACCATCCCCGCCCCCCGCAACTCCGGGGCCAGCCCCCAGGGCCCGTCGGCGACGAGCGTCCCGGCGATCTCGATCTTGCCGGTGTCGGCGCGCTCGAATCCGGCGATGAGGCGTAACGTGGTGGTCTTGCCGCAGCCGCTCGGCCCCAACAGGACGAGGATCTCCCCGTGCTCCACCTCCAGGGTGAGCTGGTCCACGGCCGGCAGGTCCTCGGGGCGGTAGCGCTTGGTGATGTGGTCGAGGCGGATGACGCTCACGATTCCTCCGCCCGCCTCAGGTCAGGGCGAGCAGGCGGCGTCCCGCGAGGAGTATGCCGAGCCAGGGGAGCGCGATGCTGGCCACGAGCGCGAGGGCGAGGGCAGCCGCCGCCGGCTCCGGGCCTACGTCCACGGTCTGGATCCAGACTCGGACTGGAAGGGTGTCGAAGCCGGGCGGGCGGAGGATCAGGGTGGCGGCGAGCTCGCGCATGCAGAGGATGAACACCAGGAGCCAGCCCCCGAGCAGGCCAGGACGGATGAGGGGAAGGGTCACCTCCCGGAAGGTGGCCAGGCTCCCCCGCCCCAGCGTCCGGGCTGCCTCCTCCAGCGAGACCGGCAACTGGGCCAGCGCCGCCTTGACCGCCTGAAGGGCCGGCGTCAGGAACAGGACCAGGTAACCGGCCACCACCACGCCCGCGGTGGCGTAGAGCCAGGGGAAGGTCCCGCTGAAGAATCCGACCATCCCCAGCCCGAGGACGGTCCCCGGGATGGCGTAGCCCACCTGGCAGAGGGTGGACAGGCCGAGCCCCGTCCCGCGACGCTCCTGGAGCCAGGCGATGACCAGGGCAAGCAGGAGGGCGGCCGTGGCCCCGCCGCCGGCGGTCGAGAGGCTATTAAGGAAGTAGGGGGTCTGGGCCCAGAGGAACGCGGCGAGCGCCGCGGGCCGCATCCGAGCCGCCTGGATGGCCAGGACGGCGACGGGGAGCAGGAAGGCCGCCGTCAGGATAAGGACGGCGAAGACGAGGGCCGGCAGCCGCGCCCGGCCGAGGGGGAACGGGCGGGGTGGACGGGCCCCGCTCACGATCTGGACGTAGCCGGCCCGCCCGAGCAGGTGACGTTGGAGGGCGAGGACCAGGAGGGTGAGGCCCGTGAGGATGAGGGAGAGGCCGGCCGGGACGCCCCAGTCCAGCGTCCCCTGCACGTAGTCATAGATGATGGTCGTCAGGGTCCGGACTCGGAGCAACGAGACCACCCCGAAATCGGCCCAGACGTAGAGGAAGACCATGAGGCTGCCGGCCAACAGGGGCGGGCGAAGCAGGGGCAGGGTAACGCGGCGGAAAGCCTGCCAGGGGGTGAGGCCGGCCCCCCGTGCCACCTCCACCAGGGCCGGGTTGACCCGCTCGAGAGCCGCCTCCACCAGCAGGTAGATGTACGGGAAGGTGAAAAGGCCGAGGACCCACGCCGCGCCTCCGAGGCCGTAGAAGGGCGCCGCGCCGCTCACCTGGTGCGCCGGGAGTCCGCGGAGACGCGCGACGGTCAGGTCGAGGGCGCCCCCGGGGGCGAGGAGGAGCTGGTACACGATTGCGCCGATGTAGGGCGGGACCGTCAGGGGGAGGGGGGCGAGCCATCGGAGGAGGCGCCGGCCCGGAAGGTCGGAGCGGGCCACCAAGTACGCCAGGGGGACGGCGAGCACGAGGGCGATGGCGGTCGTGCCGAGCGCCAGAAGGAAGGTGCGCCCGATGACAGCGGGCAGCCCGAGCGGCCCCACCCGGAGGAAGAACTCCCCCGCTCCCTGACGCGCCCCCATCCAGGCCAGGAAGAGAAGGGGGCCTAGGACGAGCAGGGCCACGGCCGCGCCCACCGCGGGGGCGAGGAGCGGTAAGGAGCGCCGCCGGAGGGAGAGGGCAAGCTCCATGGAGCCTTACGGGAGAAAGATGCTACCGAAGAGCCGCTCCACCTTGGGCTCCAGTTCCGCCATCTGGACCTGGGTTACGGGGGCCTTCTTGAACTGCCCGAGTGCCCTGATGCCCCGGTCAGCCCCCACGACGGGGACCTTGGGGAAGAGCGGGATCTCGAACTCCCCCTCCACCAGGAGGCGGTTCCCGGCCGGCTTCAGCAGGAAGTCAATGAGGGCCCGCGCCTCGGCCAGATGCCTTGCCCCCTTGATGATTCCCGCCGTGATCGAGAAGACAGGGGTCCCTATCCCCGTCGTCCCCTGGTCGGGGTAGACGATGGCAATGGGGCTCCGCGGGTCCTCCTGGAGCTGCAGCATGTAGTAGTAGTGGTTGGTGATGCCGATGGCCGCCTCTCCCCGCGCCACCGCGTTCCGGACCTCGGTGTTGCTCTTCAAGACCTTGAGGCCGTTCGCGCGGAGAGCGTCCACATACTGGCGCGTCGCCGTCTCCCCCTTCAGGGCCATGAGGGCCGCGAGCCAGCTCACCGTGGTCCGCTCTCCAAGAGAGGCTACGGCCACCTGCCCCTTCCACCGCGGGGCGGCCAGGTCGAAGTAGGACTCAGGGGCCTCCGCGGGCTTGACCCGGTCCGTGTTGTAGATCAACACCCGGACCCGGCCCGTGATCCCCACCCAGGTGTGGTCGGCGGCCCGGAACTCTTCCGGGATCTCCCGGGCGTAGGGCGAGGCGTAGGGCTCAAGCAGCCCCTTCTGCCGCAATAACTCTGTAATGCCGGCGGCCGTCCCCAGGAAGAGATCCCCGTGGGGGTTCCCCCGCTCGAGCTCGATCCGCCGCGCCAGCTCGCCGGCCTTCCCGGTCAAGAAGGTCACCCGGATGCCCGTCTCCTTCTGAAAGGCCTCAATGGCCGGGCGGATCAGTTCTTCCTTGCGGGCCGAGTAGAGGGTGAGCGTGCCCGCCTCGGTAAGCGGCGGGGTCAGGAGGATTGCCGCCGCCACCACTCCG
>JAKEHP010000013.1 GCA_022614955.1 Candidatus Methylomirabilota bacterium | reverse complement strand
TAGGGTCCACTCCCCTCCTGCCGTGCAAGTGCTTCGACTGCATGGGGTCCTTTACTAACCACCAATTGACATATAGCAGGACATCTCTAACACCGACATGTGTGACACTTTAAGGCCGCTTTTGTAGCAGGACATGTGTTACAGCTCCTCCGTCGGCTAGGCTCCACCTCCAACAGGGAGGTGGGCGATGGAGGAGCAGGACCGCCGCATCCATGCGATCAGGCGTTTTCTCCAGGGGGACCGAATCAGTGAGATCTGTCGGGCGCTGGGGCGCTCGCGCCAGTGGTTCTACTATTGGCGCCGGCGGTACACAGCGGAGGATCCCACCTGGGCGCAGACCCGCTCGCGGGCCCCGCACCGCCGGCCCACGCAGACCCCCGCTGCCGTCGAGCGACTGGTCTGTGCGGTCCGCCAGCGGCTCGTCACGACCAAGTATGCCCAGCGGGGCGCCCTGGCCATCCAGTGGCACCTCGGGCAGCTCGGGGTGGATCCGCTGCCCGCGGTCTGGACCATCAACCGCATCCTCAAACGCCACGGCCTGGCGGCCAAGCCGCGCTACGTCCCGCGGGGCACGCCCTATCCGGCCGTGGTCGCGCGGCGCCCGCATCAGGTCCACCAACTGGACCTGGTGGGGCCCCGGTACCTCCGGGGTGGCACCCGCTTCTACGGGGTCCACCTCATCGATGCCTATAGCAACGCCGTGGCGCTCGCGGCCGTGCCCAGCAAGCGCGACAGCGAGGTGGTGGTGGCCCTCGTGGCCGCCTGGCGGCGCCTGGGCCTCCCCCGCGTCCTCCAGGTGGACAACGAGCTGTCCCTCCGGGGTTCGAACCGCTACCCGCGGAGTTTCGGGCTCGTCCTGCGCCTCTGTCTCGCCCGGGGCGTGGAAGTCGTCTTCATCCCCGAAGGGGAGCCGTGGCGCAACGGGATCATCGAGCGCTTCAACGACACCTACGATAAGCTCTTCCTCCGGAGCCAGTGGTTCCGGGATCTGGCCCACCTCCGGGCCGAACTCCCGCGCTTTGAGGCGTTCCACAACACGCAGCATCGGTACGCCAAGCTGGGC
>JAKEHP010000504.1 GCA_022614955.1 Candidatus Methylomirabilota bacterium | reverse complement strand
GGCGCTGGCGCGACGAGCGCTACTGGCTGTTCGCCGCCGACGTGATCCTGACCGGCTCGGTGGAAAACGGCGCCGGTCTGGAGGCTTTCACCAAGATGGAGCTACAGCCGTCGGGCCGCGATCTCTCGGTATCGCCGCGCCTGGGCGCGGGTCATGCCGACGTAGAAGAGGCGCCGCTCCTCCTGCCGGTGGACGTCCCCGGGGGGGCCGGGGTCCTTCAGGAGGGCGGGGGGGAGTGCGATGGGGTCCCGGCGGGCCCGGCTCGGGAAGCGGTCGGTGATGAGGTCCACCATGATGACGCAGGGGAACTCCAGGCCCTTCGCCTTGTGGACGGTGAGGACCCGGACGGCGTCGAGGTCGGGGTCGGCCTCGGCGGCGGCCGGCTCCTCCCCCGCCTCGATGAGCCGGTCCTGGTAGCGGACGAACTCCGTCACCCGGTCCTCCCGGGCGACCGCCTCGAAGCGGCTGGCCTGCTTGAACAGTTCGGCCAGGTTGCACAGCTCCTCCTCGCTTCGGGCATCCCGCGCTGCGGCCAGCCGGTTCAGCCACCCGCTGTCCGTGAGGAACCGGTAGAGGACCTCGCCGGTCCGGTGATCCTGGGCGAGGCGCGCGTACCCCTCCAGGTCGAGGCAGGCCTTCTCCAGCACCTTCATCCCCTCGGGGCTGATGTCGGGGGGCGGCGCCGCGGGATCGGGCGGCTCCAGGGCGGCCGCCTGCCGGCAGAGGGCGAGGAGGGGGCGGTGGCTGTGGCGCGCGGCCGCGGCCAGGCGGGCGAGGTCGAGGGGGGGCAGGCCGTAGAGCGCGCTCCCCAGCAGGTGGGAGAGGGAGATCGCGTCGGCGGGGTCCGCGAGGGTCCGGAGGAAGGCCATGCAGAGGCGGACCTCGGGGCGGGCGAAGAGGCGGCGGGCGCCCGAGAAGTGCCAGGGGATCCCCTGGAGGTTCAGGGCGCGCAGGTACGGGTCGGCCTGCCGGTTGGTCCGGACCAGGATGGCGATGTCCCGGTACCGGAAGCGGCCGGAGGCGACCCGCTCCGCGACGAGGCGGGCGACGCCGTCCGCCTCCTCCTCGTGCCGCTCGAAGAGGTGGTGCTGGGGGGCGGGGCCGGGCCCGCGGAGGGCGGCGAGGCGCTTGTCCACCCCCTCCTGGACCTCGAGGCGGTGGGGGTCGTTGTGGCGGATCAGCCGGTAGGCGGCGTCGAGGATCCCCTGGGGGCAGCGGTAGCAGTCGGTGAGGACGAGGCGGGAGGCGTCCGGGTAGAGGCGGGTGAAGTTCAGGATGTTGGTGAGGGC
>JAKEHP010000503.1 GCA_022614955.1 Candidatus Methylomirabilota bacterium | reverse complement strand
CCGCGCGAGAACGTCGAGGGCGGGACGCGCTACTTGCGGCAGATGCTCGATAGCCACGAGGGCGACATGAGCCTCGCTCTCGCCGCCTATAACGCCGGACCGGAAGCGGTGCGCCGTTACGGCGGCATGCCGCCCTACCGCGAGACCCGCGAGTACGTGGGCCGGGTCATCCGCGTCTACGAGCGGGCCCTCGGAGGCGAAGAATGAGAGGCGAGCGGGCGCCGCGGGATTCCGGTTACATTCTCCTCGGTATCACCATTCTGCTGGTGATTCTCGGAATCTTCCTCGTGGCCGCGGTCCCCCTCTGGCAGAAGGCCGTTCAGCGCGAGCGCGAGCAGGAGCTCATCTTTCGGGGCTATCAATACATGCAGGCCATCGAGCGCTACCAGAGGAAGTATCCCGGGGCCTACCCTCCAACCATCGAAGTGCTCGTCGAGCAGAAGTTTCTCCGCAAGGCTTACAAGGATCCCTTTGGGGGGAAGGACGTCGAGTGGAATGTCCTTCGTCAGCTCTCTCCTGAGCTCCAGCTTGGCCAGCAGCAGCAATTGCAGCAGGCGGGTGAGGCGGCGGGCCTCACCAACCTGAACCGCAGTCGGGCCCAGCTTCGGACTCCCGGAGGCGCCACGCCGGGTGGGACTGCGGGGAGATTCCAGTCGAGCCTGGGCCGGGGCGCTTCGGACGCGAGCCTGGGTGGAATCGTCGGGGTCGCGAGCCGGAGCACGGAGAAAACGTTCTACCGGGTGCCGGGAAAAGAAAAGTACAAGGACTGGCTCTTCGTCTGGGGGGTGCAACCGGGCGGTGCTCCCGTGGCGCTGAACCCGGGCCAGGGGCCGCAGAGCCCGTTTCCAGGGCTTCCTCCGCCGCCTCGGATCACGAGCTTCGGATTCGGGGGCCTCGCGGGTGCGGGCCAACCGGGCCAATTGGGCCAACCAGGCCAACCCGGAATGCCCGGACAGCAGGGCCTTCCGGGGCGGCAGCCCGCGGGATTCCCCGGCCAGCAACGGCAGCCGGGTTTCGGCACACCAGGGCAGCAAGACCAGCCGGGATT
>JAKEHP010000078.1 GCA_022614955.1 Candidatus Methylomirabilota bacterium | reverse complement strand
GGCGTACAGGTGCGGCCAGTTCCACAGCAACTGGATGATGTCCGCGCCGAACTTGGACTCGATGGCGCTCGTGGTCCGGGCCTGGAGGTCGTTTACGTTGATGAACTCGATGGTGACCTCCGCGCCGAGGGCCTTGCTGGCCAGCGGCGCCTGACGCTTCAGTTCGGCGTCGGCCTCGGGGATGAAATCCGTCCACCGGAGGATATGGAGCTTCCGGGCCTGGGCATAGGCTGGTGCCCGCTGGGCCTCGAGGATCCCGGCCAGCCCGCCGGCAGCCAGGGCGCCCGCGGCCACTCCCGTCACCTTCAGGAAGGTCCGGCGGCCTATGGTCTTCTTTACCATTTCTCTCTCCTCCCCATCTGGCTTCTTCATCCTTGGCCCTCCTTCTGTGCCACCACGCCTCCCCCCTTCCCCGGTCCGTGCCCCTGCTTCCCCAGCGTCCACCCCCGGGACGGGGAGAAGCGGCACCCCCGGATCGTACGCATGCGACGGGGCGATCAGGTCCTGGCTAGGTCCGCATGGAAAGTGCAAGGAAATGCTCGCAGGAGGTGCGAGGGGATTCTCAGGGGAAGAGGGGAAGGTTGTCAAGGCATTTTTCCCCCGGGAGAATTGCTTTGACAGGACTCCCCCCGCGTTGTTAGCCTGAAACCTCTTTTTGTAGCCCGAAACTTCCTGCCTGCTTGGCTAACCCGGCGCCTACTCGGTATCCGGGCCGGCCGCCCCCCTCGGGGGCCCCTGCGTCGGCGGGGGTTGCCCACAGTGAGCGGGGCAGCTGCCCCCGCGGGGTGGGCGGCCGCGGCGGCCTCCCGGTAGCCAGGCGGCGGAGGAGCCAGCGGTGCGGCGACGGCGGGGCGGCAGCACCAACGTGGTCCACTCGGTAATCCGCGCCCTGACCCTCCTGGACACCATGGCCTCCCACGGCCGCGCAATCGGGATCGCCGATCTCAGCAAGCGGGTCCGCCTGCACGTGAGCACGGTCCACCGCCTGCTGGCGACCCTCATCAGCCGCGGGTACGTGAGGCAGAATCC
>JAKEHP010000502.1 GCA_022614955.1 Candidatus Methylomirabilota bacterium | reverse complement strand
GAGAGGGTAATGGTCAGGCTCCCCGTGGCCCCCACGGCCAGGGTCTGGAAGGCGGGGATGAGCGTGAGCTGCCCCAGGACCGTGAACGTGGTGGCGGGGCTCAGGGTGGCGTCCGAGGTCCCGCCCGGGGTCGTGACGGAGACGGTTCTTGGACCGAGGGCGGCCGTGCCGGCGATCGTAACGGTGGCGGTGAGGGTGGTCCCATCCGCAGTGACTGCGATGTCGGTCGCCGTGATTGCTGGATCCGGGGTGCCATCCCCCCGGAGGAAGTCCACACGGGTGGCTCCGAGGAGGTTCGTGCCGGTCACCGTGAAGGGACTGACGGTAGATCCGTGAACGGCTGACGTGGGGGTGATCGCGGTAACGATTGGGGCCGCCTGGAGGACGAGGAGCCGGATTTTATGGTTGGCGGTATCCGCCACGAAGAGCTTGCTCGCGTCCCCGGCCAGGCCGAGGGGGAAGTGGAAGCTGGCGGCGGCCCCGGTCCCGTCGGCGCTCCCCTTCAGGCCGGTGCCGGCCAGGGTGACCACCTGCCCTTCCGGGGTGAGGCGGCGGATCAGGTGGTTGCCGGTATCCGCGATATCCAGGTTGCCCGCCTGATCGCGGTGGAGGCCGGTGGGGAAGAAGAACTGGGCGGAAGCCGCATCCCCGTCCTTGAAGCCGGCGGTGCCGGTCCCCGTCAGAGTGCTCACGGTCCCGTCGGGGGCGATCTGGCGGAGCTTGTGATAGACCGCATCCGTCACGGTCACGGTGCCGTCCGGGGCGAGGGCGATGCCACTGAGGAAGCCGAAGGTGGCGGTGGGGCCCGGGCCATCGGCCCCCCCGAAGGCGCCCGAGCCAGCCAGGGTCGCGACATTCCCCTGGGCGTCAATCCGCCGCACCCGGAAGTTGCCCGTATCGGCCACGTAGAGGTTGCCGGCGGCATCGGCCACCACGTCCCGGGGGAACTTGAACCGAGCGGTGCCCGCGGGGCCGTTGGCGAAGGCGCAGGTGCCGGCCTTGCCGATCGTGGTGACGGTGCCGTCGCTGTTCACGATCCGGATGACGCAGCGGGCGGTATCGGCGATGACGGTGCGACCCGCCGAGTCAACCGTGACGCCTCCTGGAAGGAGCAGCGCAACGGGAAGGGTGACGGTGGAGACGGTGCCGTCCGGGGACACCTGGCGGAGCTTGCTGTTGCCGGTGTCGGCGACGGCGAGGATCCCGGCTCCGTTCACCGCCACATCCGCGGGGAAGGCGAACTGGGCTGAGGGCCCGGCGCCGTCGCTAAGGCCCGGGCTCCCGGTCCCGGCGAGGGTGGAGACGGTGGTCGCCGCGAGGGCGGGGGTGCTCGGGAGAACGGTGAAGCCGTGGAAGAGGCTCGCGATCTCGCCGTTGGTCTTGGCAATCACTGCCCGGGGGCCGAGGATGGTCGTGGGGGCAATGGTGAGGGTGGCGGTGAAGTGGGCGGCGTCCGTGACCGTGACGGGGCCGAGGGCCCCCAGGGGCGCCCCGCCCACGCTGATGCCGGGGCCGAAGGTGGCCTGGGTGACCCCGGGGAGGAAGTGGGTGTTTACCGCGACCACGTCCACGGTGAGGGTCGTCCCCTGGGTGCCGGTGCCGGGGATGACCGTGGTGAGGGCGGGGGCGCGGGCCTCGATCTTGAGGGTGAGAGTGCCCCCCACGGGGCCGCTCAGGGTGAGGGCGAGGAGATTGACGCCCTGGAGCGGGACCGGCTTATCGAGGAGGACAGCCTCTCCCCCGAGCTCCCGGGGGGCGATGGCCTCGGTCCCGTTCAGGAGGAGGCTGCCGGACAGGACGCGGGCGCTGCCGTCCGGCTTGCCGTTCTCCACGTGGAGGTAGTAGGGCGGGGGGACCGAGGCAGGGACGGAGAAGGTCGCGCCGAAGGTCTGGGGCGCCGCACTGGTCTGGGTGTAGGTCTTCGGGCCGAAGAGGGTCTGGGCCGAGGCAAGGGCAGGGGAGAGGAGGCAGATGGCGAGAGGCAGGAGGGCGAGAACGACCATTTGCCGCCGGCCCTCCCCGGTGTCCCCCCGACCCGCTGCCACTCTGGCGATGGTCACCCTCGCCTCCTCGCGTCCATCCCCTGCTTCTTGCCTACTGACGCGCAACTCCTAGGATCAGACTCTCTGCTGGGACCTCCTTGCCCGACGCGGTGAGATACGTGATGGTGGAGACGCCCCCGAACGTCGCTGCCACCCGGACGTGGGTGATGGGCTCCCCGGCGAAGCGGGTCGGTCGGTCGAGGCTCGCCGCCGTCAGGATAGCGAAGGTCGCCTCGGCCGCAAGCACCGTGGGCTGATTGGTCGGGAGGTTGAGGCTCACGCCCGCCGTGGAGGCGGTGGTGGTACCGGCCAGGGTCACGCTGGTGCTGGAAGCCCCTCCTTGCAGGGGGATCGAGCGAACGGTGACCCCGGTCCCCGGCGGGATCTGGGCCCCCTCGATGGTGATGGGGACGGGGTTGGTGAAGCCGGCAGGGAGGGTGAGGTCCGGCGTCCCGTAGCTCCCCTGTGGAGCCGCGGGCGCGGTGAGGCCCGCGACACTCGTGATGCGGAGGCTGGGCGGGCTGGCCAGGGTCACGGTGCCCAGGGGGCCCTGGGAGGCGGCCACCGTCATCGTCGCCGTCATGCTGAAGGTACTGGCTTCGAGGCGGATCCGGCCAGGGGCGCCAGCGCCGCCGTTCCCGGCCTGTGTCCCAGGAAACCCCCCGATGGAGGATCCACCCGCCCCGGCCCCACCAGCGACCCGGAGGAACCCCCCACTGCCCGCCAGAATCGGAGCGTCGAGGCGGACCGCGCCGCCGCTCCCGCCGCCGCCACTGCCTCCGCCGCCGAAGCCCCCAACGACAAAGCCCCCGTCGCCGCCGTTCGCCCGGATCGTACCCGTGAGGGTGATCCGGGTGGAGGAGGCCAGCAGGATCGCCCCGCCGCCGCCTCCACCTCCTCCCCCTGTTGCTCCAAAAGACGCACTCCCCCCGCCTCCTCCCGAGCCTCCGAGCAGCGGCAGGAGGCGGGCGCCGCCGTAGGCTGTGCCCCCGGCGGCGAAGCAAGTCCCGGCCGGGCCGCCGGTGCCATTGCCGCCGGCCCCGTTGTGCCCCCCACCCGCACCCGAGCAGTGGGGGTTGCCCGAGGACCCGCTGGGGATCCCGGGGGCGCCCCCCCCGGGGCCCAGCCCGGTGCCCCCCGTGCTGGTGAGGATCGCCGTGCTGCCGCTGCCGCCGGCGCCGCCGCCCGGCCCGGGGAGCCCGCCGTTCGGGGCGGTGGCGGTGCCGAAAGAGACCCCGGTGCCACCCGGCTGGCCGTTGAGGTCTAAGACGCCGGCAATCGTCACGTCGCCGGTGGCAAGAAGGGTCGCCGGCGTATTCGCCGCGTTCCGGGTGAAGGTGACGGTAACCCCCGCAGGGACATTAATCGTGGTGAAGTTGAAGACGCCGCCCGGAGGCAGGGCTAATGTGGTGTTGCCCGTCGGGCTGAAGGCGCCGTCGGCCCCGGTGCTGCCACTGGAGAAGGGCTGGCCGTTCCCGAGGCCGGGAGTCACGAGCAGGAGGCCGGCGGCCAAGACCCCCCAGCGAATCCATAAAGCGTGTGTGTGCATCGTCTGCCTCCTTATGATCTCTGCCAGGGCGGATCGGTCCGGAGCCGCCCAGGGGTTAGTTCACCGTGAAGGCGTTGGTCCCTGTGCCGAGCGCCGTCGAGGCGCTCCCGCCAGCGATCACCTGGAGAATCCGCCCCCCGACCTCGGCCGCGGCGTCAATCGTCAGCGTGGCTGTCAGACTGGTCCCGTCGGGAGCCGGGCTCAGGTTGCTTACAGTCACCAGCGAATCGGCCGCCCCATTCCGGAGGACGGTGAGGGCCGTGGCCCCGCCCAGGCCGGCCCCGGTCAGGGTCACGGTGATGGTCGTCCCCCGGGCGCCATTTCCCGGCGCCACCCCCGTGATCACCGGGACCGGGCTGACGCTCACGCCGGCAGCGGCCAGAGGATTTGCGGTGAGTGCCGGCTGAAGCGGCGGGGCCACGCTCAGTGTGGCGGTGGCCAGCGCCCCGGCACTCAGGGGGACCACCTCCACCTGGGCGGCGGCCACCCGGCTGAGGTCCGCGGTGAGCACCGCCTCGATCGCCAGGAGGGCCGCCGGCGGCACCGCCGGGGCTGTGTAGAGGCCCTCCGGGGTAATCATCCCGAGCGAAGCATTGCCCCCGGGCAACCCGTTCACCCGCCAGGTCACCGCGCTCGTGACCGTCCCGCCCAGGGTGGCCTCGAAGCGAAACGTCTTCCCCACAATCACCGTGGCCTGGGCCGGGATCACCGCGAAGTCTTGGAGCACGGTAAAGGGCTCGGGGGAGGTGGCGGAGCCGAGGGGGGTCGTGAGGGTGATGAAGCCCGTCGTGGCCCCGCTCGGAACCTGGGTCGTGAGGCTCCCGGCGCTTGCGGCCAGGACGGGGGCGGCGACGCCGTTGAAGGCCACCTGGTTCTCCCCGGGCGTTGTGCTGAAGCCCTTGCCGAATATCTGGACCGTGGTCCCCACGCTCCCCCTGTTCGGCGTCACCAAAGTGATGGCCACGGCCGCGCCAGGCACAACGTTGAACCGCTTGATCTGGAGGATGTTCCCCACGGCGTCGTACACGTACTCGGCG
>JAKEHP010000077.1 GCA_022614955.1 Candidatus Methylomirabilota bacterium | reverse complement strand
CTCGCCTCTCCCAGGGCCCGCGTGAGGATTGTCGCCCCGTACACCAGCTCGCCGCGGATGTAGATGTAGGAGTGATGGCAGCCGATGGCGTAGGCCGCCAGGATCATCCCCTCCAGCACCTGATGCGGGTCGCGCTCGATGAGCTGACGGTCCTTGAAGGTCCCAGGCTCGCTCTCGTCGGCATTGCAGAGCAGGTACTTAGGGACGCCGGGAACCTTCGGGACGAACCCCCACTTCAGGCCCGTGGGAAAGCCGGCCCCGCCCCGACCCCGCAGCCCCGACCGCTTCACCCTCTCGATGACCTCGGCGGGCGGGATTTTCCCCAGCACAGCCCGGACGGCCTCATAGCCCCCGGCGGCCAGGTACTCCGGGAGCGTGCCGGCATACCCCGGCCGATCCATGTTCTTGTGCAGGATCTTCTCGGTGGTCGGCATCCCACGGTCCCCGCGAAAACCGCGCGGCCGGCTTGCATTCGCCGGCCCCGCCCGGGGCGCTTACCTCCCGTTCGCAGCGGCGCGCCACTGCGCGAGGAGCGCGCGCACCTTTTCCGGCGTCAGGTTCTCGTGGTAGTCCTCGTTCACCTGCATCATGGGGGCGGTGCCGCAGGAGGCCAGGCACTCGACCCGCTGCAGGGTGAAGAGGCCATCGGGAGTCGTCTCGTTCTCCCCGATCTTCAGCTCCTCCTCCAGGGTCGCGATAATCCGCTCCGCCCCCACCAGGGTGCAGGACAGGTTGTGGCAGACCTGGAGCCGGTGCCTCCCCACCGGCTTCAGGTTGAACCAGGTGTAGAAGGTGGCCACCTGCAGGACCTCCACCGGCTGGAGGTTGAGCCGCCGGGCGACCTCCTCCATGGCCGGCGGCGAGAGATACCCCTGCTCCCGCTGCACCAGGTGCAGGGAGGGGAGGAGGGCCGACCGCTTGTCCGGGTAGCGGGTCAGGATCTCCGCGAACTCCCGCTCCGCCTGCTCGCCGAACGTCACCGGTCAATCTCCCCGAGCACGATGTCAAT
>JAKEHP010000501.1 GCA_022614955.1 Candidatus Methylomirabilota bacterium | reverse complement strand
CGGCCCGGCCTGAAGATCGGGCTCACCGGATGCCTGGGCCAGCTCGAGGGGGCGGAGCTGAAACGCCGGTTCCCGGGCCTGGACCTGGTGGTCGGGACCGGCCAGATGCTGAAGGTCCCGGGCCTGCTCCAGGAGCGGCCCCTCATCCCCCTCACCCTGCGCCCGACGGAGCCCATGCCCACCTACGTCGGGACACCGCCGCCGCTGCGCCAGAGCCGGGTCAGCGCCTTTGTGAACATCATGGAGGGGTGCAACTACTTCTGCACCTTCTGCGTGGTGCCCTACACCCGCGGGCGCGAGCGGAGCCGGCCAGTCGGGGATGTCCTGGCGGAGATCGAGGATCTTCTATACCGGGGCTACCGGGAGGTCACCCTCCTCGGCCAGACCGTCAACGCGTACGGGAAGACCCTCCGGCCCCGGACGACCTTCGCGGCCCTCCTCCGCCAGATTGACGCCCTGGCCGGGGGAACGTTGCGAATCCGATTCACCTCCCCGCACCCGCGAGAGGTGACCCCAGACCTGTACTCGGCCGTGGCGGAGTGCCAGGGGGTTTGCGAGCATGTTCATCTCCCGGTCCAGTCGGGCTCGGACCGCGTCCTGGAACGGATGCGCCGGCTCTACACCCGGGCCCAGTACCTGGAGGTGGTGCGGCGCCTCCGGGAGGCGGTTCCGGATGTCGCCCTGAGCACCGACCTGATCGTCGGCTTCCCCGGGGAGACAGAGGAGGACCACCGGGAGACCCTCGACCTTCTGAGGGAGGTTGGCTACGACAGCCTGTTCGCCTTCTGTTACTCGCCCCGCCCCCACACCCCGGCGGGGGAGTACCCGGACCAGCTCCAGGAGCCGGTGAAGCGGCAGCGGCTCGCCGAGGTTTTTGCGCTCCAGGCGGCGATTGCCCTGGAGAAGAACCGCGCGCGAATCGGGCGCGTGGAGGAGGTCCTCGTGGAGCTGGGCCCGAGGGAGAAGGAAGGAAGCCTTGCCTCGGGTCGGACCCGCCAGAACAAATGGGTCCACTTCCCTGCGGATAGGCTGGAGATCGGAGCGAGTGTAAGTGCAGAAATTATCGAGGCTTACTCTTACTATCTTAAGGGGAAACACGATGGGAGAGGGGTGCGGATAAGTCCTCAGAAAGACAGGGATCTTCGCCGCCAAAATGACGGGAAATTGCTGAAAACCCTTGACAACGAAAAATCGAACACTTATCATCCGCGCCGTGAACCGAATTCTCATGGCCTCTGAGCTGACGGTTGAGCAGGAGCAATTTGCATCGCTAGGCCAATAAAGCCGGCCAGAAGGGAGGAGAGGGCCAGCCAATGGCAAATCTACCGCCCCAAGCGAAGCGCCTGATCATTCTGGGCCTGGTCGGGGTTGTCCTCGTCGGCGGCGGGCTCGTGGTGAACAACTACCTTCTCGCACCAGCCCCGCCGCCCCCGCCGCCTCCCGTCCGCCCGGTCCTGCCGCCGCCCCCGCGCCCACCGGCGGCGACTCCCGGGCCGGCGCCCCAGGCAGCGCCTGCACCGGCCCCGCGGCCGCAGGCAGGCGTCCCTTCGCCTGGCCTGGGAACCCCGGCGACACCGGCTCCGACGGCGCCTCCGGCAACGCCGCCTCCTCCCAAGCCGACCTTGGCGGCTCCCGCGGCAGGGAGTTATGCGCTGCAGGTCGGCGCCTTTGCCGCCAAGACAAACGCCGAGAAGCTCCAGAAGCGCCTGGAGGACAAAGGGTACGCCGTGACCGTTCGCCAGGCCAGCCCACGGGTCCCCCGGCACCGCGTCCTGGTGGGGGAGTACACCGACCAGACTGAGGCCCAGGTGCAGCGGGAGAAGGTGGTCGCTGCGGGCGCCAAGGGGGCCAAGGTGGCTCCGGCGGGCGCGGGGAAATTCACCGTCGAGGCCGGCACCTTCCGGGAGCTGGATGCCGCCATTGATCTGTCCCGGGAGCTCCAGAAGTCGGGCATGGCCTCCCGCATTGACTCCCGGCCCACGGCGACGGGTCTCTACCAGGTGCGCGTCGAGGGTTACGCGAGTCAGCAGGAGGCCCAGGCTCAGTTGGACGCCCTGCGGAAGGACGGGCTCAGCCCCATCGTGGTGAAGAACTGAGATCCACTGGGAACCCATGATGCGGCGGCAGTCCTCTGCTCAGTGCCCGTCGCTCTTTAACCCGTTGGACCTGGCGTAAGGGGGTGACCGGCGTGACGAAGGCGGATATAGCCTCCCTGGTCGCGGAGAAGGGCCTGACCAAGAAGCAGGCCATGGAGGCGGTCGAGGCGACGCTGGAGACGATCAAGGGGGCCCTCAAGAAGGGAGAGAAGATCCAGCTGGTGGGCTTCGGCTCCTTCCAGGTCCGGGCGAAGCGGGCACGGAAGGGGCGCAACCCCCAGACCGGGTCGGAGATCATCATCACAGCGCGGAAGGTGCTCAAGTTCAAGCCCGGCAAGGCCCTTCAGCAGGTGGTGAACACCCGCAAGCCCTAGACCTCCTGGGGGGGCCTGGCCCCGGGGCCGCATCCGCTGCGGGACCCACACTGAGGTGCTCTCGTGAAGAAGCAGGCGCCGTCGGAGCTGCGGCCCTCTCACGAGCCCATCCCCGACAAGCTTTACTTCAAGATCGGCGAGGTGGCGCGGATCACCGGCGTGCAGCCCTATATCCTGCGCTACTGGGAGTCGGAGTTCTCCGTCCTGCAGCCGAAGAAGAGCGGAACGGGCCAGCGGCTCTACCGGAAGAAGGACATCCAGACGGTTCTGAAGATTAAGCACCTGCTCTACGACCAGAAGTTCACCATCGCGGGGGCGAAGCGGCGCCTCCTCTCGGACGGGGGAGAGGCCCCGGCCGACCTGCCCGAGACCCTGCGGCGCCTGCGGGAGGCGCTGGAGGGGCTTGCGGCCCTCCTGCGAAAGCAGTAGCATAAGCGGCGCGCGAAGCGTTGCGGGGCGTGGCGCAGCCTGGTAGCGCACTGGCATGGGGGGCCAGGGGTCATGGGTTCGAATCCCGTCGCCCCGACCACCTCTTCCCCCTGAGGGCCCCCCTGGCGGACCGGGGGGAATTCCACAGCAGCCGGCGATGCCCGCTGCTGTTTTTTTATGGACGGTGAACCGGTGACGGCCCCCGCCATCCTGGTGACCAACGACGACGGGATCCACTCCGAGGGGCTGCGCGCGCTGGCGGAGGCGCTCGCCCCGGTGGGGGAGGTGACGGTCGTCGCGCCCGACCGGGAGCGGTCGGCCGCGGGGCACGCGCTGACGCTCCACCGGCCGCTTCGGGCCAGCGAGGTGGCCCCCCGCTGGTACCGGGTGGACGGGACGCCCACCGACTGCGTCACGCTGGCCGTCATGGGGATGCTGAAGCGCCGCCCTCGCCTCGTGGTGGCGGGGATCAACCTGGGGACGAATCTGGGGGACGACGTCACCTACTCCGGCACCGTCTCCGCGGCCTTGGAGGGTGCCCTGTTGGGCATCCCCGCCTTCGCGATCTCCCAGGCCGGGGGCGCACGCTTCGACTTCACCGCAGCCGCCGCCTTCGCCCGGCGGCTCGCGGCGCTTCTGCTGGAGCAGGGCCTCCCGCCCGAGACCCTCCTGAACGTCAACGTTCCGGCGGAAGCCCCGGAGAGTATCCGGGGGGTTGCCCTGACCCGGCAGGGGAGGCGGGCCTACCAGGAGTCCATCGTGGAGAAGCTGGACCCGCGGGGGAAGACCTACTACTGGATCGGCGGGAGCGAGCCGGAGTGGGAGCGTCTGGGGGACTCGGATTACGACGCGGTGATGGCGGGGAAGATCTCGGTCACCCCGCTGCGCCTGGACCTGACCCACTACGAGGCACTGCGAACCCTGCGCGCGTGGGAGGAGCGCCTGCAGGAATGAGGGGCGCCGGGCGTGCCGCTGAACTCGTTCAGAATGATGGGTGACACTCTGCTAGAGTGTCGCCATGCACATCATCCAGGGAACGGTGCCCTACGCGAGACGCCTGGCGGCCGTAGGG
>JAKEHP010000076.1 GCA_022614955.1 Candidatus Methylomirabilota bacterium | reverse complement strand
TACACCATCTCCTGGAATCTGACCCAGCGCTGCAACCAGCGATGCGCCCACTGCTACCTGAGCGCCTTCCCGGGGGCGAGTGCGGCGGGGGAGCTGACCACGGAGGAATGCTTCCGGGTGATGGACGAGATCGCCGGGGTGAACCCGGATGTGGTGCTGATCCTGACGGGGGGCGAGCCCTTCCTGCGGACGGATCTCTTCGACCTGGGGGGGTACGCGGCGGAGAAGGGATTCACCGTCGTCCTCGGGACGAACGGGTTCCTGCTCAAGGAGGAGCAAGCCAAGGCGATGCGGCGACACGGAATCCAGGGGGCGAGCATCAGTCTCGACTCCACGGACCCTGCCCGCCACGATACCTTCCGCCGACTGCCGGGGGCGTGGCGGGGGGCGGTCCGGGCCGCCGAGGTCCTGCGCGCCGAAGGGCTCCCCTTCTCCCTCCACATGAGCGTGACGGACTGGAACGTGGAGGAGATTCCAGGGATGATCGACCTGGCCCGCGCCTTGGGGGCGCGGGTCCTGAACCTCTTCTTCCTGGTGCGAACGGGGCGGGGGGAGGGGCTCACCGACATCACGCCCGAGCAGTACGAGCGGATCCTGACCTCCCTCGCCCGGGCACAGGGGGTCGGCCCGGCCGAGGGGGGCGCCGATGATCCGTGGGCACTTGCCCTGGCCCGGGCGGGGGACATGCTGATCCGGGCGAAATGCGCCCCATTCTTCCGACGGATCCTGTACGGGCTGGACCCGGCTTCGCCGCTGCTCCGGAACTTCGCTGAGGGAAGCTGCCCGGCGGGGCGACACTACTGCCGGATCATGCCGGACGGAGACGTGACCGCGTGTCCCTACATGCCGTTGGTGGCGGGGAACCTGCGGCGAGCCCCGTTCGGCGCCCTTTGGCGGGATGCGGCCCTCTTCAACGACTTGCGCGGTGGGCGCCTGGGGGGCCGGTGCGGTGCCTGCGAGTTCTCCAGGGTGTGTGGCGGGTGTCGGTGCCGCGCGTACGCCACCTACGGCGACTACCTGGCGGAGGACCCGGCCTGCACCTATCAACCAGGGGCATACGGAGGTCGAGTGATCGAGCTCCCAGCGGAACAGACCTTCGGGATCGCGGCGGAGCCAACGCTTACCTGGACCGCCGAAGCGCAGGCACGGCTCAAGCTGGTCCCCGGTTTCGCCCGGGGGATGGTTATCAAAGGTGTGGAACTCTATGCTCAGGAGCGCGGGATCGGCATCGTTACTCCGGAGCTGATGCAGGAGGTGCGGCAGCGGATGGCCGCCCGCACTGCGCTGTTCACCCGCCGATGAGGCGATCCCATGGCGGCGCGAGAGGAGAAGTTCCGGCACGCGGCCTGGGGCTACGGGGTCTACGGCGTGGTGTACCTCGGGGGGGCGCTGTACCTCGCCGCCACGGGTGCCAGCCCGCGCGCTCTCAGGGCCGGGGCGTGGCTCTGGTTCGCGCTGGGCAGCGTCATCGTCGTACTCTTCCCCTGGTTGCTGTGGCGGGGGTTCACCTGGTTCGCGCGCCTGCTCACCCTCCTCATGGCCTACCGGGCCTGGGAGGTACTACAGGTCGCGCTCACCCCCCGGATCGAGGCGGTGGTGCTGCCCTGGGGCGGGTCGATCCCCATGGCCTATGGGGCGGCGGCGTTCTTCCTGGTGACCGTCGGCGCCGCGGCCCTGGTGGCGCGGGCCGCCTGGGATCTGTGAGCCGGATGGGACACGCGCCATGCGGTGGGCGGAATGTGGAGCGAGGAGAGGGGCGGGCGATAGCCCAGCGCGCCAGGTTCTGGAGTAGGCATTCCGCATTGGGGGGACGGTGAAGAAGTACAGGGATCTCGCCGGAGATGCCGGTTCGGGGGTAGCGCGTCAACTCCTGGACCAGACTGCCCGGCTGCAGGCCCGGATGGCCGCGGTCCAGCACAAGGTGGCTATCCTCAGCGGGAAGGGTGGGGTCGGCAAGAGCGCTCTCACCAGCAATCTCGCGGCGGTCCTGGCGGGGGAGGGCGCACGGGTGGGGGTCCTCGACGCGGATCTGAACGGCCCGTCCCTGGCGAAGATGCTGGGGGTGCGGGGCGCTGCTCTCCGGATGGGGCCGGCAGGCGTCGAACCGCCCGAGGGGCCCCTGGGGATCAAGGTGTTCTCCATGGACCTCCTCCTCCCCCGGGACGAGGCGCCGGTCAGGTGGGATGCCCCCACCGAGCGGGAGAGCTACGTCTGGCGGGGGACCGTCGAGGCCGCGGCTCTGCGCGAGTTCCTGAGCGACACAGCGTGGGGCCCGCTCGATTTCCTACTGCTTGACCTCCCCCCGGGGACGGACCGCGTCTCGACCCTCGCCAGCCTGCTGCCCGAGGTGGGCGCGGCGGTCGTGGTGACCATTCCGACGGAGGTCTCGCACCTCACCGTCAAGAGATCCATCAGCATGGCGAAGGAGCTCTGGGGGCCCTCGGCCCTGGGCGTGGTCGAGAACATGGCCGCCTACGTCTGCGCGCGCTGCGGCGGGGAGGGCCCACTGTTCCGCGGGCCGGACTCGGCGGCCATGGCGCGGGAGCTGGGGGTTGCCTTCCTGGGGCGCATCCCGTTCGAGCCCCGTCTGGCGGAGGCTGCGGATCGCGGGGTGCCGTATGTGATGGCCGAGCCCGAAACGCCCGCCGCCGCCGCCCTCCGGGCCGTGACGGCGGCGCTCCGGGCCCTGGTGGAGCGGCGGGCGGCTCTCCCGGCCGCCGACGGGAGCGTAGTGGGATGAAACTCCTCTGCACCCAGTGCGATGCGGCGATGAGGCTGGAGCGGGTGGAGGCACCTGAGCAGGGCTCCCTTACCGTCACGTTCGCGTGTGCAGCGTGCGGGAACCGGGTTGCCCTGCTTACCAACCCCTGGGAGACCCAGCTCGTCCGGGCCCTGGACGTGAAGATCGGCGGCCGGACCGATCCGGCTGAGCCCATGGGGTTCGTCAGGGCCATGCTGGTGCCCCGGCCGGAGGGCGGCCCGGAGGGGGCCGGGGACGCGGCGCCCGCAGCCGGGGCGGACGCCGCCCCCCGGTGCCCGTTTTCGGCCATGGCCAACCTCGCGGCCGAGATGCCTCCCCTCACCTGGGACCCGGCGGCGGAGCGGCGCCTCGAGCGCGTCCCCGACTTCATCCGGCCGATGGCCCGCCAGGGCATCGAGCGGTTTGCGGCCGAGCGCGGGTACCTGCGCATCACCGAGGACGTGATGGACGAGGTGCGAGGCGAGCTCGGCCTGTAG
>JAKEHP010000500.1 GCA_022614955.1 Candidatus Methylomirabilota bacterium | reverse complement strand
TGAACCGAGAGCCTTCCCCGCTTGAGCCGGGGGGTGGAGTAGCCGACAGTATGAATCGTCCACCGGGTAATCCCGAGGATGGAGTTGTCCAGGTGTGGCCGCAGGGAGCGAAAGCTCGAGATCCGCTGCTCCTCGGGCCGCTCGGTCCGCTCGAATCGATAATGGAGACGGTGGCGGCCCGCACTCCATGCACCTTCGGCCAGCAGGCTGGAGAAGACGAAAAATCCTCCCGCCTCCGACGTCCGGGCCCATTCGACCAGCGCGTAGGTCTGTCGACGCCCCAGGGACCCCTCCCAGCGGCCGGACAGACTCCACTTCGCCTGGTCGGTTCCTGCACCCGGCCGATGCTCCGGCGAGTGCACCTGGGCGTACGATGCCTGAAGCTCCAATCCCACGATCGGCGCGCCGGTGAGCCTAGCGGCCCAGGAGTCGCCGAACCGTCCCCTGACCCGCGGCCACTGCCCGGGGCGCTCGGGCTCGTCCCCGTTGAGGAGCCCGATCTCACCCGACACTCCGCGATGGCGGATGGCGACGATCGCGACCGCGCGCTCCAGAATCTGTGCCAGGTGGTGGTTAACCGGATATCGAAGGGGTGGGCGGATCATGGGATCGTCGGTGCCGAAGGGCGCGAACCCCTTGCCCGCCGTGAGGGAAATCCTGGTGGCGCCGTCGGCCTCACCCAGCAAGTCGTCCGCAGTGAGGAGCAGCTCGTGGAGGTAGGTGTGCGGATGTCGGCGATCGACGAATCCCTCGCCCCACGCGCCGGGGGTGAGCTCCCCCGCGCCAATGGTGGCGCCCTCCAGGTTGAGCGTCACCAGAAGGTTCAGCCGCTCCAGGGCGTGGGCCCGAAGCATCACGACGGGCTGGACGACGCGGAGCTCGCTCAGGCTGCCGCCCCCGGGAACTGGAACGGCGCGAGTGAGGGCCGCGACGGCTTGCCCGGCGAGGTCCACCCTCGGTGGCCACTGGGCCCGTACCGGCCCGGATGGCCAGGCCAAGACGAGCCCCAGGATGAGCGGGGGGGTGCGCGTCAGTCCGATTCGGCCTTGGCCGGCCGC
>JAKEHP010000499.1 GCA_022614955.1 Candidatus Methylomirabilota bacterium | reverse complement strand
TGCTTGACCTGGTTGGGGCTCAGGTTCTGGTTGACGGTGGCGATGATCCCCATCTTCATCAGCTTCTTGATGATCTCACTGGGGCTCGTGGCCAGTTTCCCGCAGAGCTCCTTCACCGTGATCGTCTCTGGGATTTTAACCACCTTGGGAGCCGGGGGGCTCACGGGCGGCGTCACCTCCGGCGCCCTGGGCGGGGCCTTGAGGGGCGCGATCGTCGGCTTTGCCGCCGCCGGAGTTGGCCGCTCGGCGACGGGGATCGGCTTCGGCGCGACCGGCGGCTTCTTCTCCACGATCGGGGGTCTCTTCTCCGCGACCGGAACCGGCTTTCCCGCGACGGGAGGGGCCGTGCGGGGTGCGTCGACACGTGGGCGCTCGGGATGCACCGGCGGTGCTGGCGGGGCCTCGCGTTTCGGGGTGGGAGGTGGAATCTCTCGCCTGGGGGGTGCTGGAGCGGGCGCGGGCTTGGCCGTTATTCTCCCCTTCTCCTCGGGAACGGGCGGCGGTACCACCGGTTTCTTGCGATCTTTCTCCTCGGCGGGAATGGCTTTCGCCTTCGGCCGCACCTCGGGCGCGGGCTTGGCCGCCGGGGGCGCGGCCTTGGCCGGTGGGGGGGTGGGCTTTGGCGTTACCTTGGGCTCAGGGCTCGGCTTCGCCTCGACAACCTCCTTGGCCCCCTGCGCCGGCTTGGCCTTGGCAGGCGCCTCTACTTTCGTGACCCGCTTGGGCGCCTTTTCCTTGGGCGCTCCCCTTGACAGGGCAGCCCGAGCCTTTCCCTCGTCCACCGAGCTGCTGGCGCTCGTCACCGAGATTCCCACCTTGGCCAGCCGTTCGGTGACCTCCTTGTTGGACAGGCCAAGCTCCTTCGCCAGCTCATACACCCGTATCTTACTCACGCCTGCCACCTCCCCTCCCCCGTATCTCTGCTGTCTCGAGCGCCCGCTCGGGTCCTTCTGTGTCGGCCATCGTGATCGCGTCTCCCATTTATTCCCTTATTCGCTCTCCGGCTGGGCAGCCTTCTCGTCAACCGCGACCTCCGCCGGCCCCGCGACGGGGTGGTCTGCCCCGAGGGCGGGACGGGCCAGGAGATCTTGAATGGCTGCGAGGATCGTCGCGGCAGTCTTCGGCCCAATGCCTTTGACGGCCATCAGGTCTTCCGTGGAGGCCTGCTGGAGACGGTCCAGGGTGTCGGTCAACACGCTCAGCGGGTCGGTCACGGTGAGGAGCCCCGACCTGAAGGCGCCGGTACGTCAGCCGTAGTTGGCGATGCCAGACTCCTCGGCGCGAAGGCGAGCCTGCCGCGCCTTCGGAGATACTGCGCAACAGGATCCCCCGCGCCACGGACGTCGACAGTATCCCCGCGCCACGGACATCGACAGTATCCCCGAGTCACGG
>JAKEHP010000498.1 GCA_022614955.1 Candidatus Methylomirabilota bacterium | reverse complement strand
GCAGCTCCCTCACCCGGGGGCGAAGAAGTCCAGGAAGATCGGCTTGCCCTCGGCGCGGGCCCGCTCCTTCGCCTTCGACCAGGACGTCTCCCAAGCGATCGTTGCCATCGTCATCCCCTCCAATCACAGGACTAGCCGCACTGGCCTGCGCATCCACAAATATACAGCCGCAAACCCCCCAACCGCCAGGGCCCCAGGACGTCCGCCCTCACCATCATTGCCGCCGGCGAGGTCCCATCGGCCCACCCATGGCAAGGGTGGGTCGGTCAGTTGTGGGAGCAAATGTGGCTCTCGATTCGCGAGGCGGGGGGCCCGGTGCTCCCCGGGAGGACTGTAGGTTCGGGAAGGCAAAGCGGCTGGAGGAGAGCCTGGTGGAGGGTAGGGGATTCGAACCCCCGACCTCCGCGTTGCGAACGCGGCGCTCTCCCAACTGAGCTAACCCCCCGCGGGTTCCCCAATATACCGAAAGCCCACGGCCTTGTCGAGGATGGCCAATCCTCCTGAACCGCAGCCACCGTATTATTAGTGGAACGATTCCAAGACAGGGGGGTGCCCCCTGCCGGGCCCTGGACGGGGGCGCGAGGCGGGGACCCAAGCATGACAGAAGGTTGCTATCCCTTAATTTTTTGGAATCCGAAGGCCCAGGGGGGCATCAAACATTCATGAAAACATGAAAAATAGACCGCGGCGGAGAGGGATGGCACGACAGTTGCCTAAGGTATCGGCGATCTGCAAGCCCTTGGACGGAAGCCGGGCGGAGGCGCCATGTGGTACTACAAGGTCGTCATCGGCATCCTGCTCTTCCCGTGGTCCCTCATTCTCCTGATGGTGGTGGGCTCAGCCGGCCTCCGCCACGCGCGCAAGGCGCGGGTCATTGTCCTGCCCCCCGCTGCTCTCGAGACGGCGCCAGTCCTTCCCCTTGCGCTCCCGGAGCCGGCCCTCGCTGCCGAGCTAGCCGCCTCATCCCCGGACGCTTCCTGAGCCCCTCCGGTAGGTAAGCCGGACACGGTAGCGGATTGCGTTGACGCAGGGGGTGGCCTCCTCGCCGCCGACCCCGCCAACCCATCCCCCGCAGACCAGCAGACCCTCCCGCTCTTCCTCCCCATCCTGCACCATGAACTGAACGATCCGGTCCATCTCGAAGCCGCCTCCG
>JAKEHP010000497.1 GCA_022614955.1 Candidatus Methylomirabilota bacterium | reverse complement strand
TGTCCGTGAACTCAGGAACGATCACCTTCCAGGGGCGAAACATTACCCGGCTTCCGGCGTACGAACGCGCTCGCCTGGGCATCGGGTATGCGCCGGAGCATGCCGGAATCTTTCCTGACCTCACGGTCGCGGAGAACTTTGAGATCAGCCACTGGTTGGCCCGCAAATCGCCGGAGTCCCGCGCGCCATCTTCCAGCGGCGATACGGATGAGAAGATCTTTGCCGTGTTTCCCGAGGTCCGCGCGTTCACCGGACGACGCGGCATGTACCTGAGTGGTGGCGAGAAAAAGATGGTGGCGATCGCCAGAGCCATGGCGCTGTCGCCATCCATTCTCCTCCTGGACGAACCCTTCGAGGGGCTCGCCCCGGTGGTGGTGAATCGGTTCATTGAAGCGGTAAAGAAAATCAAGGCGATCGGGATCTCGCTGCTGATCGCCGAATCTAACCTCATGACGGCCTCGCGCGTCGCCGACCGGCTCTACGCCATTGACCGCGGCGAGATCATCTTCCAGGGCGACCCGCAAAGCGCCTTCCAAAACGAAGACGTCATGAAGACCATTCGTGGGTGAGGCCGGATTGCGGCGGCCTCCCCCGAGGGAACGGAGGGTCCCGTGGTTCGCTCGACTCTGGCTCCGATCCGGAGAACGGTGAGGGGGATTGCGGCGGCGATCCGGGCGCGCCGGAAGACCTTCTGGGGCGTGGCGCTCGGAGTCTTCCTGCTGAGCCTGTTCCTGCCGGTCGTCGTCCTCTCCATCGCCCGCAAGCCGGTGGATCACTTCACGTTCAACCCGTGGCTCTCGCGGCTGCCCGAGTACCTAGTCTCGGGCCAGGACCCCGTGGCGAAGAAGGTCGGCTTCCTGGCCAACATGGCCCTCGCCTGGTTCATCTCCGAGAATCCCATCGAGGGCGTGGAGTGGGGGTTCATCATTGATGTCCCCTCCCTCACGCGCTTCCTCGCCACCTCGCTCCTGTTCGGGGCCTACTTCTCCCTGTGGTTGTACCGCCGCGACCAGGCGCAGCAGAGGGAATGGGGTGCGAGCGCGGCCCGCTACGGCGGAGTGGCCGGGGCGCTGACCAGCGTCCTGGGCTTCACGACCGGAGCCTGCAGCGTCATGGGGTGCGGGCTGCCGGTCCTGCCGGTCGTGGCCTTGGCCCTGACCGGTCTGTCCAGCGGCACGCTCGGCTTCTTCTCCGAGCTGTCCCGGCTCACCAGTACCTTCGTGCTCCTCGCCGTGACGGTCGGGGTCGCGTGGCTCGGCTGGGCAATGGGGGCCAGCCCCGCCGGAGAACCCCTCCCTGCCGCTAGGCTCCAGCCCCCAAACCGACTCCCTCGCAGCCAGTGACAGGGGCCCGGAACCCCTCGCCTCCCCGCCCGGGCCGCTCCCTGCTGGGGGACCTTGCCCGGACGGGACCGGGCAGGGTGCGTGCCGGCGGGGCGACCCTGCCGGAGGCGCCCCTGGGACGTCTGCAGTCGCAGTTCCGCCAAGCGGATGCCGCACTGGGGAGGCTCCAGAGGACGGGGCGGCCCGGCCCGCCCTGCCAATCACGTGTTGGGCGCAGGGCATAGCCGGCAGCCGAGCCGAGCGGTCCCGGGCGCGCTGGAAGCCGGAGAGGCCCGACGGAACCTCGCCCAGGGGAAGGAAGTTTAAACAACAGGGAGCCCGGGCTTTCGATCGTGAGGTCGTTCCCGTCATCCCGTCCCAAGTTGCGAAGAAGCCCTGCGGGGCGCAAACAAGCAGGCTGTATCGGGCCCGTCACAGAACAGGCTGATCTCGTTCAGAATGATTGGTGACACTCTGGTAGAGTGTCGCCATGTACATCATCCGCGGAACGGTCCCCTACGCCCGGCGCCTGGCAGGCGTGGGGCCCGAACTCAGCAGGGAGGCCAGGCACCGGCTCCGGTGGATGGACCACTACCGGGCCCAGGGGGAGAACGCGGCCCGCACCTGCCGCTACTTCGGGATCAGCCGGCAGACGTTCTACCGGTGGCGGCGCCGGTACGATCCCACCGACCTCACGAGCCTCGAGGGCCGCTCGCACTGCCCCAGGCGCCGGCGCCAGCCGACCTGGGGTCCCGCCTTGGCCCACGCCGTGCGCCAGCTCCGGGACCAGTACCCCCGCTGG
>JAKEHP010000496.1 GCA_022614955.1 Candidatus Methylomirabilota bacterium | reverse complement strand
GTGAATGCCCTCCTCCGGCGTCTGGCGGAGCGGCGGGACGCCCTCCCGGTGCCGGAGGCGGACGACGTGGCGGAGCGGCTGGCGCTCACGTTCTCCCACCCAGCGTGGCTCGTCCGGCGCTGGCTCGCCCGCTTCGGGGAGGCGGAGGCCACCGCGCTGCTCCAGGCGGATCAGGCCCCCGCCCCCGCGGTGCTGCTGGTCAACCGGCTCCGGGCGGATCCGCCGGCCGTGACCGTGCGCTTGAGAGCCCTCGGCGTGGAGAGCGAAGTGAGCCCGCTCCTGCCGGAGGCCTTGCGGGTCCGGGAGGGGGGGACGCTTCGGCACGATCCGCTCGTCGCAGAGGGGCACGTCCAGGTCATGGACGAAGGGGCGGCGCTGGCGGTGGCCCTCCTGGATCCCCGGCCGGGCGAGACGATCCTGGACGCCTGTGCCGGCGGGGGCAACAAGACGGCCCGGATGGCGGCGCTGATGGGAAACGCCGGGCGCATCGTGGCGCTGGACGTGAGCGAGCGGGCGCGGCGGCGCCTGTGGGAGGCCTGCGCGCGGCTCGGGGCGGCCATCGTGCAGGCGAAGGCTGGGGACACCCGGGAGGCGTCCCGGCACGTGCCCGAGGGCGCCGACCGGGTTCTGGTGGATGCCCCCTGTACCGGCCTGGGGACGCTCCGCCGCCACCCCGAGATCCGCTGGCGTGTGCCCGAGGCCGACCTTGCCCGCCTGGCGGCTCTGCAGCGGGAGCTGCTCCGGGGCGCGGCGCAGGCCGTCCGGTCCGGGGGATGCCTGGTGTACGCCGTCTGCAGCACGGAGCCCGAGGAGGGGGAGGGGGTGGCGGAGGCCTTCGGGCGGGTCTCCCCCGCGTTCCGCGAGGAGGTCCCGGCCGGCTTCCCGGTGCAGTCCTGCTCGCGCCTCCCGGGTGGGGGCTTCCGCACCTCCCCCCACCGGCAGGGCTGCGACGGCTTCTACTTCATCCGGTGGCGCCGGGGGACCCCATGACGCCGCGATGGCGCATCTGGCTCGGCCTCGCCCTGAAGGCCGCGGGCCTCCTCCTAGGGATGGCGGGGCTGGCCATCCTGGCCGGCACCGTGGCCATGAACTTGGCCCTGGAGAAGGACAAGGTGCAGGTGCCCAACGCGATCGGGATGGACCTGAAGGATGCCGCCGCCCTCCTGCGCGAGGTAGGTCTACAGCCGCGGATGGTGGTCGAGGAGTACAGCCGGACCATCCCCCGGGGAGGTGTTATCACGCAGGTGCCGCCGGGCGGGACGCGGGCCCGGAAAAACAAGGAGGTCCGCCTCACCGTGAGCCGGGGGACGGACGAGATCCTGGCACCGAGCGTGATGGGCGGACCTCTCCCCCGGGCGCAGCGGATCCTGGCGGAGCACGGGATGACGGTGGGCCTGGTGGCCCGGGTCCACTCTGGAACCTTCCCGGCCGACGAGGTCATCGCGCAGGACCCGCTGCCGGGATTCCCCGCCCGCCGGGGCAGCGCCATGAATCTTCTGGTGAGCCTGGGGCGGGAGGAGCCCTACTACGTGATGCCCTCACTGGTGGGGAGCTACGCCTCCGACGCCCTCGCGTTCCTCAAGCGCCTGAACCTGGAGGCCCGCGTCAGCTACGAGCCCCACTTCGGGTGGGAGGGGTTCGTGGTGACGCAGGACCCGCCTCCCGGCACCCGGATCCGGGCCAAGGAACAGGTCGCCCTGACCATCGGGAAGTAGCGGAGGTCCCATGCCGAAACTGGCCCCGTCTATCCTGAGCGCGGATTTCGGCCGCCTGGGGGAGGAGATCGCCGCTGTGGAGGCGGAAGCCGATCTCCTCCACCTCGATGTGATGGACGGCCACTTCGTCCCCGCCATCTCCTTCGGGGCCGACGTGGTGCGAGCCCTCCGGCGGCGGACCCGCCTCTTCCTCGATGTGCACCTCATGGTCCAGCATCCGGACCGCCACGTCGCCCCCTTCGTGGAGGCGGGGGCTGACGGCCTCACCGTCCACGTGGAGGCCTGCCCCCACCTGCACCGGACCCTCCAGCAGATCCGGGACGCGGGGGCGAGGGCGGGGGTCGCCCTGAACCCTTCCACCCCCTTCGGGCACGCCGAGCAGGTCCTGGGGGACTGCGACCTGGTCCTGCTCATGTCGGTGAACCCGGGCTTCGGGGGGCAGAGCTTCATTCCATTCGTGGAGGGGAAGATCGCGGCGGCTCGGAGACGCCTCCAGGCGCTCGGGGCCACCTGCGAGCTGGAGGTGGACGGCGGGGTGAAGCTCGAGAACTGCCGGGCGGTGGCCGCCGCCGGCGCCTCGATCCTCGTGATTGGCTCTGCCGTCTTCCACAACCCGGACCCGGCCGCCACCCTCCGGGAGATCCGGCGGCGGCTGCGGGGGGAGCCATGACGACCTACCAGTGTCCGCTGTGCGCCAACACCGTGGATGAACGGCTCCGCTTCCTGCACGCCGAGACAGAGCGCTGGCTCATCACGCGGATCCGGCGCCAGCACCCGGAGTGGGTGGCCGAGGACGGAGCCTGCCCGCGCTGTGTGGAGGCCTACCGAATCCGTCGGGGGGGCTCAGCGGGGAAGGCGGCAGGGGAGGGCCCGGGCGAGGGCGAGTAGGCGGGTCACATCGTCTGGCGAGAGGCGCACGCCGCCGAACCGCGTAGCGTAGTAGGCGAGCGTCAGCTCCCGCAGCGGAGCGAAGGGTTCCCCTCCTTGCCTCATCACCCGCTCGGCGAACTCGGCCGGGGTGAGGCCGGGAGGCTTCTGGAGGCCGGCACGCCTCACGCGCCGGAGGGCGAGAAGGTAGAAGGGAACCGGGGGGGCGCCGGGCAGAAGGGCTGGGGTGGACAGCCGCCTCCGCCAGAGGAGGAGGCCGGTCGTGCCGGCCCCGGCGGCCAGGACCAGGAGCAGTCCCGGCCGGGCCTGAGGAGCCGCTGCCCGCAGTCGATCCCACCCGCGCGCGATGCCCTCGCGCCAGGCGAGCGATCGCACCCGCACCCGCAGAGCCAGCCCGAACTGGTCCGCGGCCGAGAAACCCACCACATAGCGGTTCCAGCGGAGCCACAGGAAATCGAGGTACCGCCCGGCCCCCCCGAGGAGCGGGGCAGGCCGGGCCGCGTCGAAGGCGGCCCGAGGGGAGGGATCGAAGGTTCGCCACCCCTCGCCCGGGAGGAAGGCCTCCACCCAGGTGTGGGCATCCCTCTGCCGGACCGCCAGATGCTCCCCGTACTCGTTCCAGGCGCCATCCAGGTAGCCCACCACCAGCCGCGCCGGGATCCCCTGGCTCCGCAACATCACGGCCAGCGCGGTCGCGAAGACCTCGCAGTATCCCTCCCGCCTCCCGAAGAGAAAGTCCTCCAGGATGCCCCGCCCGGCAGGCCGGGTGAGGTCCAGGCTGTAGGTGAACTGGGTGGAGAGGTACGCTTCGAGCCGGGACGCCGCCTCCGCGGGCGTTGCGCCCTCACCCGCCACCTCCCGGGCCAGGGCGGCGATGGCGGGGTCGAGCCGAGGGAGGCGGAGGTGTCGCTCCCGCTCGGCGGCCGGGAGATCCGCCTCTCCCTGCCCGGGCGGGGCCGGGTCCGAGAAGGCCACGTACTGGAGCGGGACGGCGTGCCCCGCCGGCAGGTAGAGGGCGCCTCCCGCGTCCCGGGTCAGCCCCGGGGGCAGGCCCGACAGCCCCACGGGCCAGGCTGCGCCGAACAGGACCCGGGTGTTCAGCGCCTCCCGGAGGATCTCCTGGCGGAGGATCCGGGCGGAGCGGGGCTGCGCCACCGGCGTGAACCCGTCGGGGAGGTGGGGGAGCGGGAACCGGCGTGGGTCACTCTGGTGCCAGGCCTCCCCGTCGAAGACGTCGAGGGCGAGTCCGCGCCAGTAGAGCCGCCCGCCCCGCTGTCCATCGGGGAAGACGACCCAGAGAACGACGGCGTCGTCCTGGGTGAGGCGGCCGAAGGTCGCGAGCGTGACGCGCTCCGTGAAGCCGGTGACGCTCCCGCTCCCACCCCTCCCGAGGGTGACGCCGCCCCCCGGGCGCGGGAGCAGCACGAAGAAGAGGGCCGTGAGGGCGAAGGCGGTGAGGGCGAGCAGACCGGTCCCGAGGAAGAACCCGGCCGTGGCCACGTCCCGGCGCGCCGAGAGAGCCGCCCCGGCCGGCGCCTCCCCCTCGAGGTGGAGCAGGGCGAGGGCCCAGACGGCGAGCAGCCCGGTCGCCGCGAAGACGGCCAGGTAGGCCGGCCGGGTCGTGAGAGCCGCGGCCGCCACCACCGCCATCAGGCTCAGGAGGACGAGTCGCCAACGGTCCGCTGGCGTTCGCATGGTCCAGCACATGTAGAGCATCAGGCCGAGCAGGAGGCGGGCGGCGGCGATGAGGAGGGTCTCGGCGACGAAGAGGAAGTCCAAGATCGCCGCCGCGGCGAGCAGGCCGGGGATCACCGCGAGCAGCGGCGCGGGGGGGAAGCCCCGGGCCCGCAGGGACTCAGCCCACAAGCCGAGCAGCAGGAGGAGCGCTGCAGCGGTGGCCAAGGGGAGCGGGAGCTCCCCTGTGAGCCAGAGGGCGACGAGGCCGTCGCCCGCCAACAGGAAGAGCACCAGCGTGAGGGTGGGACCGAAGGTCATTGGCACTGTCCTGCGGGTCGGCCGGCCCCGAGCGCGAGGCGCAGCGCCCCGTGTCGCTCGCCCGGGACCCGTGTTTCCCCGGGGCCGGGCAGGACGTCCCCCGCGGGGTCGAGGAGGGCCAGCTCCCGGAGGATCCGGTCCGCGTGCCGCTCCCCCGTCCCCCACGGCACCTGGCGCTGGCCCGCCAGCAGGCGGACCGCCGCGCCCCGGGCGCACGCGGCGACGGCCGCTGCCGCCGCCAGGCTCACATCCGCCTCCACCGCCTCCGGACGTGCGTTGGGAGCCTGCTCCAGGACGAGGGTGAGGCTCCCGCCAGTCTCGGCCGCCGTCTCCCGCAGCATGAAGCGGCCCGCCTTGGCCGTGATAGGCCAGTGGATGAGCCGCATGTCCTCGCCGGGCCGGTACGGGCGGAGGTCGAAGAGCTCGCCACCAGCCCCCCGCCTCCGCGCCGCCTGCCGCGCCCCCGTCCCCTCCGCCGGAGCCTCAGGATAGGGGGCCAGGGCCGGGTAGACCAGGATCGGCCTCGAGGAGGCGGCGGGGGCGCTCTTGGCGAAGAGGCCGAATGGGTACCTGGTGGCCAGGCGGAGCGGCGGGAGCGTGTGGAGACCCCGGCGCGCGAAGCAGGGCTGGAGGCTCGCCGTGGCCGCCTCCCCCGGACCCAGGCGCAGGAAGCGTGGGCCCGCGGCTTCCCCGGTCAGGCGCACCTGTAGGCCGTAGGAGGGGAGGCGGCGCTTGCCGTTTCGGACCGTGACCCGGATGGCCGCCGGTGTCCCGGCGAAGCAGCGGCGGGGGAGCTGGACGCTCACCCGGACCTTCCGGAATCCCTGCTCTGAGAGGAGGCCGGAGAGGACGATCAGGCTGAGGAGCAGGGCGACCGCGAGGTAGAGCAGGTTGTTCCCGGAGTTGAGCGCAGCCAGTCCCAGGAGGAAGGTGAGGCTGAGGAACGCCCACCCCTCCCGGGTGGGACGGAGCGAGCGGGGGAAGGAGCGGGACGGCATGGGCACTCCCGCTACGGGACCGGGATCCCTTCCAGGAGGGTCCTGAGGGCTGACTCGGCGCCCCCCGCCGCCTCGCCGCGCGCGCTCGGCAGGAGCCGGTGGGCCAGCGCCGGGATGGTCAGCCCCTTCACGTCGTCGGGGACGCAGTAGGACCGGCCGGCCAGGAGCGCCGCGGCCTGGGCCGCCCGGAAGAGCGCGCGGGCCGCGCGGGGGCTGGCCCCGAGGGCGAAGGTGTCGCTGGTCCGCGTGGCCTGGGTGATGCTCATCACGTATCCGACGAGGGCCGGATCCACCTGCACCAGATCGGCCGCCTCTTGCAGGCGGCAGACCTCCGCGGCGGAGAGGACCGGCGGCAGGTCCGGGAGGACGCCCCCCGCCTCCCCCGTCACGATCCGCCGCTCCGCCTCGGCCGCGGGGTAGCCGATGTGGATCCGCATCAGGAAGCGGTCCATCTGCGACTCGGGCAGCGGATGCGTCCCGTGATACTCGAGGGGGTTCTGGGTTGCGATGACCATGAAGGGTCGGGGGAGCGGGTGGGTCCGGTGGTCCAGCGAGACCTGCGCCTCGTTCATCGCCTCTAGCAGGCAGGACTGGGTCTTGGGGCTGGTCCGGTTGATCTCGTCGGCCAGGACGATGTGGGCGAACAGCGGGCCCGGCTTGAACTCGAAGGTCCCCGCCTGCGGGTTGAAGACGTTCACCCCGATGATGTCGGAGGGGAGCAGATCGCTGGTGAACTGGATCCGCTGGAACGTGCATCCGAGCGAGCGAGCCAGCCCCTGGGCAAGCGTGGTTTTCCCGACGCCCGGGACATCTTCGATGAGGAGGTGGCCCCGGGCGAGGAGCGCGATGAGGGCGAGCCGGACCTGGTCCGGCTTGCCGACCAACACCCCCTCCAATTGGGCTCGGAGGCAAGCGAGGGTCTCGCCGGGAACAGGAGAGGGGGACGGGGTCACGTGGCCTCCTCTTGCGAAGGCCGCGACGGCCGGGAAACCGCGAGCAAAATAAGCAATAATCGTACCAGGGTGCGAGGGGATTTTCCTTGAACGAGGGTGCCGGCGGCCCTATCATGAGCGCCCCCGCCGCAAGGCTCCATGCGTCGCTGGGCACCGGCCAACCTGTCCCATGAGCTCCGGACGCCCCCGAACAGCATCATCGGGTTCTGCGAGGTGCTTCTGGATGGCGGCGGGTCCGCGGCCTGAAGGTGTCGTCGCACCTGGCGGATCGGGCTTCAGGTGCTGGTCGCGGGCGGCCAGGAAGTGGACGGGCACGGGGGCGCAGGCGATGAGGAGGAGTGCGAGGCGGCCGAAGAGGTGGCGCGGGCGAATGGGGCTGACGTCATCGCCG